>CANRCU010000301.1 GCA_947629215.1 uncultured Clostridia bacterium | reverse complement strand
GATATACACGACATAGGCAAAAATATAGTCAAAGTTCTTCTTGAAAATTACGGGTACACCGTAATAGACCTTGGAAAGGACGTTCCCTGCGAAACCGTAGCCGAGGCTGTCATCACCCACAATGCAAAGCTTGTGGGACTCAGTGCGCTTATGACAACGACCCTCGGGGCAATGGCAGATACCATTGCGCTCATACACAAAAAGGGGCTTGACTGCAAAACAGTTGTCGGCGGCGCCGTTCTTACAGCCGATTATGCAAAGGAGATAGGCGCGGATTACTACGCAAAAGACGCAAAAGAAACGGTGGATATTGCAAAAAAAGTTTTGGGATAACAAAAAAAGGACTGTTGTTATACAGAAACTGCAACAGTCCTTTAAAACACCGCAAAAATCATATCTCGCTGTCGGCAAATTTTCCGTCATGGGTGCGCATGAGCCTTGTACCCACGGGCGACCTAAGATACGGTATTATTGCAGGGTCATAATTACAAATATCGTTTAATGTATGTATCCCCGAATTATTCATATCATAGCTGTACTCGTCGTCCTCCATGCCCTGATAGAAACGCCAGCCGCTGTCGGGAAAATTGCTGTCGGGGCTTTCACGGTACATATAGCCCACGGGAAAATGGTCGACGGTTATCCTGTTTGTGGCTATGCACATATCCGGTCCGTCCCATTTGATAAGCGTTCGCATATCGTCTTTATTTATTGCATATTCGGTAGAGTATTTGTACCATTCTCTCGCCGACCAATGGTTTTCAAACATATAATGCAACATACCGTAGCACATTTTGAACTTATCCGTAAGCTCCTCATTACAGTTGAATTTTACGTAATTATGGTACAAAAAGCCTGCAAGATAGCTCATGCCATACTCTACCCAATTATTGAACAGACTGCTTGCCTTTTTGGCTATTGCGGACGCATCAAAGCGAAATTCTTCCTCATTGATAACATCGGCGGCAAACGCAAGCCTTAACAAAGTCATTCTTTCCGAACAATCCCAACCGTAAAAACCGCCTTCGCCGACTATCGCCGAATAATTTTTAGCGTAGACATTGCACCTTTTGAGCTTAAATACAGCTGCGGGGTCGGTCTTTCGCGACTGCATTGACATATTGTGCCATTCAGCCCAGAATTGTTTATATTCTTCGTTTATATTAAAAAATTCTCGGCATGCAGATTCAAGGGTATGCCAATCGACTATACCGTAATTTTCTTCCAACCAGGCAGCTGTTCTGCTGCGTTCTTCGACATCTTTGCATTTATAATGCCGTTCGGGATCCATCTGTTCCGAAAGCGCCGTGACCACACGACAGCCCGCCACACCGCTAAGCAGCAAAAAAAAGCCGTCCTCCGTCAGCGGCTCGAGCTTTTTGCCGACGCTTTGGGCATTCAGCCTGTTTTTGTAATCGGTCATTACGGCAATTATCTTTTCGGTAGTTGTGTAGCCCATAGCTGTTATCCCTCCCGGTCAAGGATATTCGGGCTGCCTTATTACGGCAGCCCCGAGCTATCTGTATTTCAGCCCTTATTCATTTTGAATACATGATTTACAGGACCGTTTCCGCTGCCTATATCCTGATTAACGGCATATTTAATGGCATTTGTAACAAATTCTTTTGCATTTTTAACAGCTGTATTAAGCGGCTGTCCGCTTGCAAGGTTGCAGGCAATGGCGGTGCTGAGCGTGCAGCCCGTGCCATGGGTATTGTTTGTTTCTATCCTGTCGCCGCGATAATTGACTATCTTGCCGTTTTCAAAAAGCAGATCGTTGCTGTTAGCCTGTAAATGACCGCCCTTTATAAGCACACTTATCTGCAAAGCGCGCGAAAGCTTCTGAGCGGCTTTAACGCAGTCCATATTGTTTTTTATTTCCGTACCGAGTATTTGTTCGGTTTCGGGAATGTTGGGGGTAATGACCGTTGAGATAGGCACAAGGCTGTTAAGTATATCGGCGATAGAACTGACGTCAATGAGAGCCACTCCCGATGACGAAACCATTACAGGATCGAAAACAACATTTTTAACACCGTATTGTGTCAGCTTATCCGCAATTATGGCAGCAAATTCGCCGCTGTATACCATACCTATCTTTACTGCATCGGGCATGATGTCGCTTAAAACGGCATCAAGCTGGTTTGACAGAAAGTCTGACGATACCAGCGTAATATCTATCAAACCCTGTGTATTCTGTGCGGTAAGCGCCGTTATAACGCTCATGCCATAATGTCCGTGCATGGCTATGGTTTTAAGATCGGCTTGTATGCCTGCGCCGCCGCTGCAATCGCTGCCGGCTATTGTCAGTACCTTTTTCATTCATATCACCTCATATAACAAATTTTCCGATATAAGCAAGAATTAATAATTCTTATATACAATATTATACCGCGAATCGCCCGATATGTCAAATACAAGATAATATTTTTTTGTTAAGGTGTCAATGATAGGTTACACTTTTCTCAAGGCAAGTTGTCAAGGGTAAGGTGGAGATTTTGCGAAGC
>CANRCU010000300.1 GCA_947629215.1 uncultured Clostridia bacterium | reverse complement strand
CCCGATGAAGTAAAGCAGTATTTTGACAGCATCAAACGTGAGATCAACACATATTCGACCGATTGGGACAAGCTGTTTGAAAAATATAAGTCGGTTTATCCGGAGCTTGCAAAACAACTTTTGGATTGGAACGATGGAAATTTTGAAAACGATCTTATAAATGATGATTCGTTCTGGAATTATACGGGAGATTCGGAAACAAGAGCCTCGTCTGCTGTAATATTGGATAAAATAAAAGATATTATACCGAACCTTATGGGCGGTTCTGCCGATCTGGCATCTTCAAACAGATCCGTTATGAAGGGTGTTGATTTTTATACAAAAGAAAACCGCAGCGGTGCAAATATAAATTACGGCATAAGGGAACTGGCTATGACCGCAATTGCAAACGGTATGGCTTTCCATGGCGGTGTTACACCGTATATTGCAAGTTTCTTTGTATTCAGTGATTATATAAAACCTGCTTTGCGTGTTTCGGCAATATCGGGGCTGCCGTTGATAGTTATTATGACACATGACAGTATAGGCGTTGGTGAGGACGGTCCAACACATCAGCCGATAGAGCAGCTTGCATCTTTCAGAAGTATGCCTAACAGCTATACATTCCGCCCATGTGATACAAACGAGGCTGCTGCTGCTTGGTATACGGCGGCATTTAACGGCAAAAAGCCTACTCTTATGGTATATACACGCCAAAAGACCAAAAATATCGGTATGGACGGCAGAAACGCTTTAAAGGGCGGCTATATCATCAAAGACTCCGAAAAGGCGATACCCGATATTATTATAATCGCCTCGGGTTCCGAGGTCGGTATTGCCTATGACTCATGGGAAGTCCTTAAAGCAAAAGGTATATCTGCAAGAATAGTCAGTATGCCTTGTACAGAATTATTTGAAGAGCAAAGCGAGGAATACAAACAGTCTGTCCTGCCCGACGATGTCGACAAACGTATTGTTGTGGAGGCATCAAGCGATAAATATTGGTACAGATATATCGGGCTGAAAGGTAAATTTATCGGTATGGATCAATTTGGTATGTCAGCACCGTTCCCGAAACTTTTTGAGCATTTTGGATTTACGGTAGAAAATATAGTAAAGACAGCGGAAGAAATACTGAATAAATAAGGGTGTAATCAAATGGATAGATTGCAAAAACAGATAGATTTTCTGCTGGAAGTCGATAAACTTAAAACAATACTGCGTCGTTCCTCTATAACGGACGGCAGCAGACGCGAAAACGATGCCGAACACAGCTGGCATTTGTGTATGTTTGCGCTTGTGCTTGTCGAGTATGCGCCTGAAAATACGGATATATCACACACAATAAAAATGCTTTTGGTACATGATCTGGTGGAGATATACGCAGGCGATACCTATCTGTATGACGAGGAAGGCAACAAGACCAAAGCCGCGCGTGAAAAAGCTGCTGCGGACAAGCTCTATGCAATGCTTGACAAAGAACAGGGAAGGGAATTAAAAGAACTTTGGCTTGAGTTTGAAAACTGCGACACAAACGAAGCTGTTTTTGCAAATTCTCTCGACCGTTTGCAGCCTATTCTGCTTAATTATATGAATAAAGGCGCTTTGTGGAAGGAAAATAATGTGCATAAAAACGATGTTATGAAACATTCTTATCGCCTTACGGAAAAAGCAACACCAAAACTCAGGCAGTTTGCATGTGCGCTGCTCGATATGGCTGTTGAAAAAGGTTACCTTGAAGAATGATATTATGGCTATTTGTTAAATGGTGTAGTTTTGGCAATAATAAAAACTTTAAAAGTGGTGTAGACATTTCTCCGCCACTTTTTTTATGTGAAGAAAACTCAACATAATAAGTATTTTGTTTGTAAATGATAAAACGAGTGATAGCCCAAGGCTATTTGATTTATCACCTTTATTTTAACAGGCTTAGTAAATACAACAATCCCCAAGGCAGCTATAAACAAATTCTTTTGGGTGTGAGCAAAGTTATATCCGCAAAATACCAAAGTAAACCTTAAAATCTTATCGCACCGTCAGGATGAATGATTTTTTGCTGAAAAATTATAAATATAATAAGACCTCAAAACCGATATTCAATTATATCGTTTTTGAGGTCAGTCTTATAAAATGCTTTAACCCGTATATGTCTTGCAGCATACATTCAGAAAACAATTTTCACAGTCGGGTTTTCGGGCTTTGCATATGCTTCTGCCGTGAGCTATTACCTGAGTGTTGTATCTTCCCCAATGCTCTTTTGGAAAAATTTTCATAAGCTCAAATTCTATCTTAACAGGGTCGTCGCTGTCGGTCAGCCCCAATTTATTGCTTATGCGTTTTACATGAGTGTCCACAACAATGCTTGGGATATGAAAAATATGCGTTCTTATAACGTTGGCTGTTTTTCTGCCGACACCTGCAAGTTTTGTCAATGTGTCTATATCGCTTGGCATTATACCGTTGTGCACGGTCAACAGTTGGTTTGCAGCCGTAATTATATTTTTTGCCTTATTGTGGTAAAAACCTGTTGAGCGTA
>CANRCU010000299.1 GCA_947629215.1 uncultured Clostridia bacterium | reverse complement strand
ATAAAACGGATATACCGATGACTGCCGCCGAGATAAAATGTTTTCACAGAGCGCCGTTCGAGCCTGCCGGCGAAATAAAGGTCTTTGATTTTAAAAGGCTTTTTTATGTGGCATTTTCAAGGGCGCAGAATATACTTGTTCTTGCGCATAACGGCGCCGCAAAGCAGTTTGATCTGAAAGGGATACCGCATATAAACGAGTTTGATGAAAGCATAAAATTTGAAAAAATAAGACCTGCAAAGTATAAGCACGTTTATTCGTTTACTTCGCATATAGGCTTATATGACGGCTGCCCGAGGCAATATAAGTTTTATAAGGAATACGGCTTCAGGCAGAGCGATATGTTCCACACAACGGTCGGTTCTCTTATACATGCGGTGCTTGAAGATCTGAACAACGCCGTTATAAGCAAAAATAACATCGACGAAGAGTGGCTTGGCAAAAGGTTTTTGATAAATTATCGGACAATGCAGGAAAACACGGGCTATTATCTGACCGACGAGCAGCAGGCGGAAACTTTTGAGCAGATACTTGCGTATTACCGAAACCGCCAAGGCATGTTCGGCCGTGTTTACAAAGCCGAAGAAAAAATAGAACTTATTCTGCCCAAGTTTATTTTGCAGGGTGTTGTCGATTTGATGGAAACCGACGGCGAAAATATAGAAATAACAGATTATAAAACAGGTCCGAAACCCGATAAAAATTCGGGCAGTATAGCGCATTACAAAAAGCAGCTTGAAATTTATGCCTACCTTATAGAACAACGCTATCATAAAAAAGTAACAAAACTGAGTCTTTATTATACAAGGGACGACGACCCCCTTATGGAACTTGAATATAACGAAAAGTCGGTCAAAAATACAATAAAAGAGATAGAGCAGACTGTTGAAAATATCGAGAATAAGAGGTTTGAAAAAACAGCGCAGAATAACTATGCCTGTCGGTTCTGTGATATGAGGTTTGTCTGCGGGAAGGAGTAAATATGTCTGTATGTATAAATTGCGGAAAAGTTTTTAAAGGCTGTCTTTGCGATGATTGCAGGGCTAAGACAGATACAGAAGAACTGTGTGACAAAATACTTGAATATAAATGCGGCGATAACGCACTTTGGGATGAAATTGCAAAAAGCATGCACAATATTTCAAATTTCAAATATTATGTTTTTGAACTTGCAGGCAGCCTGCCTTCACCCAAGAGAGAGTATTATCGTGTGCTTTCGATAGAGAAAAGCGGCAGTATACCGAAAAGCAGCAGAAAATGGCTTTACGAAGTATATGACGATATAAAAGGTGAACCGATCGGTAAAGAGTTGAATGTTATACGGGGTCATGTATTGAATGCGCTTTTTATGGATCGCAGATACGATGAGGCGGAGAAACTGGCGTCGGAAATACTCGATTGCCGCGAATTGCCGACAAGTACTTATCTTGCGCTTGCAGACTTTTATAATAAAACAAGAAGATATGATGTATCCGAGTATATTATCTCACAGTTCGAGAAAGATATAAAAGACGACGACACGGCTAAACGGCTTGACGAGCTGAAAGAAAGCCTTGAAAGATACAAAAGCGGAAAAGAATATATGCCCAAAGGTACGGAAATAAGGCAGATGTATATAGATTTTCTGGCGTCTGTCGGTATAAAAGCGGAATTGCCGAAAAAAGCCGAGCCGGAACCTATACCAAGAGAAGAATATCCCATGCCGTTTGAAGTCAGGGATATATGCTTTTCGGATTATACGGCTTTTGCTTTGACACCCACGGGTCGGGACACTATACGTGACTGCGTTGTGGAGCTGGCGGCGGTCAAGGTCAGAAACGGTAAAACGGCGGATGTTTTTTCAACGCTTGTAAAGCCGTATAAAGTAAGCTATAACAAGGTGTTATCCGTTATTGACGATGTGACCGAGGACGATTTGCGAAATGCAAAAAATATGTGGGATGTTTTTCCCGAATTTATGAAATTTATCGAAGATGATGTTCTTGTGGGCTTTGATGCCGCAAACGAAGTTAAATATCTTGTAAGGATGGGGCGCTACAGCCATATTTTTATAAACAACAAAATTTTTGATATAAAGCATTTTTCCGAAACAAATTCTTTTTTGGCGGACGAAAATCTTGAATACAAAACAAATGTCGGTGCAAAGGATAAGGCAGCGGCTGTTGTTTCGGCATTTGAAAAAATCGGTGGAAATGATATGAAACAGGGAATAGGAGCTATGCTTGACGATATGGATGACTGGTAACAGAGTTGCTTTTGAGAGCATGGCAAAAAAATAGTTAGGGTGAATATGTTATCATAGGAACAAGCAAGTAAAAGCCGCATAGAATTTAGGGTTTAACTTGAATTGTTACTATTTTAATTTTTAAAAATTAAATAAAATGCACTTTGTTTTAGATATGCCATATATCTTTGTGTTTTTGAAGTGCAAAAAACTGTCAGCAAAAAGCGTAGTTTCAAAAAAAGGAACTGCGCTTTTATATGTGCGCTCGGCGAGCGTACGTTCTAACGGGTGAAAGTCCCCGATCTGCCCGACAGCGGGAAGGAT
>CANRCU010000298.1 GCA_947629215.1 uncultured Clostridia bacterium | reverse complement strand
ATGCGCAAAGCACGCTTGAGGTAAATTCGGGGTTTGAATCAAGTTTTAAGCTGTATTCGATAATGTGCTTGTTTTCACCGTTCCAACCTGTTTTGCCGCTTCTTAAAACAAAACCGCCGTGCGGGATACCGCTGTGATCTCGCATAAGTTCTTCTTCGCTGATAAAATGTACAGTCGTGTCATAATCCGAAAAATAATTGGGCATATTTTTTATTTTCGATTCGACCTTCGCTGCGTCTGCGCCGTCCTCAAGCACTACAAAACATTCTCTTGTGTGTTTCTGACGTGTCGTAAGCTCGGGGTCTGCGCCGCTGCGGACAGCCTCCAAAGCTGTTTCAACGGGTATGGTATACTGTTTGCCGTTTTTAACGCCCTCTACACGGCGTATAGCGTCGGAATGCCCCTGACTGACGCCTTTGCCCCAGAAGGTGTAATCCTTTCCGTCGGGCAGGATCGCATTTGCATATAATCTGTTAAGTGAGAACATACCAGGATCCCAGCCTACGGAAATTATTGCAACTTTGTTCCCGCTTTTTGCTGCGCTGTCAACATTTGCAAAATGCTCGGGAATTTTTGCGTGCGTGTCGAAACTGTCTATAACGTTGAAACTTTTCGCAAGTTCGGGCGTCTGAACGGGCAGATCGGTAGCGCTGCCGCCGCAAAGGATAAGCACATTTATTTTGTCTTTCCAATCCAAAATATCTTTTGCGGAGCAGACCTTTGCACTTTCTGTAAGAATATTCAGCTCAGACGGATCACGGCGTGTGAATACAGCCGAAAGCTCCATATCCGGGCTGTGTTTTATTGCACATTCGACCCCTTTGCCAAGATTACCGTAGCCAAAAATACCGATATTGATACTCATTGTAATTTATACCTCCAAAAATTTTTTCTTTGAATTAGTTCTTATGAACGTCAAAGATATTCGTACTTCTACCTGATACAACAGTAAGCACCCGCTGTCTGAGAGGCGGGTGCTTGTTTAGTGTTATTGTCAGCCTATAATATCCATTGTATCCTGCGCGATCATAAGTTCCTCATTTGTGGGGATAAGCAATGCGCGGATAGCGGAATCCTCTGTTGCAAAGTCTAATTCTTTGCCTCTGAGGCTGTTCTTTTCGGGGTCGATCTTCAGACCCATAAATTCAAGATACTTGCAGATAGCAGCCCTGTGACCGGAATTGTTTTCGCCTATACCTGCGGTGAAAACTATGGCGTCAACGCCGCCGAGAGCAACAATGTAGCTGCCGATATATTTTGCGATCTGATACCTGAACATATCAAGAGCAAGCTTGCAGCGTTCGTCGCCCGAGTTAGCGCCTTCTTCAACATCACGGAAGTCGCTTGAACGACCGGATACGCCGAGTATGCCCGATTTTTTGTTCATGATATTGTCAATTTCGTCTGCCGACAGACCTTCGTTTTTCATAAGGAAAGGCACGATAGCGGGGTCTATATCGCCGCAGCGTGTACCCATCTCAAAACCTGCAAGGGGAGTAAGACCCATTGAGGTATCAATGACTTTGCCGTCTTTAACAGCCGCAATAGAAGAGCCGTTGCCGAGATGGCAGGTGATTATTTTTGTGCCTTCGGCTTTTCCGCCAAGCATTTCTATGGCTTTTCTTGTAACAAATTTATGGCTTGTGCCGTGGAAGCCGTAACGTCTTATATTGTGTTTTTCGTAATATTCATAGGGTAGAGCATACATATAAGCCTTGGGCGGCATTGTCTGGTGAAAAGCCGTGTCAAATACAGCAACATTGGGCTTGCCGGGCATAAGCTTCTGGCAGGATTCGATACCCATGATGTTGGGCGGATTGTGCAAAGGCGCAAGGTCTATGCACTTTTTCATTTTTTCTATAACCTCGTCCGTTACAAGGATCGAATCGCTGAAGAAGTTGCCGCCGTGAACAACTCTGTGACCTATACCGTCTATTTCCGAAAGGTCTGATATAACGCCTACTTCGGGGTCGGTCAGCTTGTCCATAACAAGCTTGATAGCCTCCTCATGGTCGGAAAGGGGCTGTTTGAAAACGATCTTATCCTTTCCGGCAGGCGTATGCTGGAGGTTTGAACCGTCGATACCTATTCTTTCAACAAGACCTTTTGCAAGGACCTCGTTATTGTCCATGTTGTACAGCTGATACTTCAAAGAAGAACTGCCGCAGTTGATAACAAGAATTTTCATAAGTTTTCTCCTTTAATATATTCAAATTTTAAATCATTCGGCAAGCTGAGCCTGAACAGCTGTGATAGCGACAACGCCGACTATATCTTCGGCATAGCAGCCGCGTGAAAGGTCGTTTACAGGCATTGCAAGACCCTGAAGAACGGGACCGTAAGCTTCGGCTTTTGCAAGACGCTGAACAAGTTTGTAACCGATGTTGCCTGCCTCAAGGCTTGGGAATACAAGTGTGTTTGCATGACCTGCCACCTTGCTGCCGGGTGCTTTAAGAGCGGCAACGGTTTCGTCAAGAGCCGCATCGAGCTGCAATTCACCGTCAACTTCTATTTCGGGATATTTTTCGTTTGCAAGTTTGACAGCCTCGGCTACCTTTGTTACATCGTCG
>CANRCU010000297.1 GCA_947629215.1 uncultured Clostridia bacterium | reverse complement strand
CGATGCTTTGTTTTATAACGACCGACTGCGCGATCGAAAAATATCTTCTTGACAAGGCTCTTAGGGCAAGCGTTGTTGATAGTTTTAATATGATAAGCGTTGACGGCGATACATCTACAAACGATACAGTGCTTGTTATTGCCAACGGTATGGCTGAAAATCCCGTTATAAGCGAAGAAAACGACGATTATCAAAAGTTTTTTGAGGCTTTGTTCCATATAAACAAGACGCTTGCGATAATGTGTGCGGACGACGGTGAGGGCGCGACCAAATTAATGGAAGTCAATGTTACTGGCTGCGCGGACGAAAAAAGCGCAAGGCTGATAGCGCAGTCTGTTACGTCTTCAAATTTGCTAAAATGTGCGCTTTTCGGTGAAGATGCCAACTGGGGGCGTGTTTTGTGCGCAATGGGTTATTCGGGCGGTAAATTCGATCCTATGGGCGTTACCATAGTTTTCAGGAGCAACAAAGGCAAGATAGCGCTTATGGATAAGGGAACGCCGATCGTTTTCGATGAAGAGCTTGCGGCGAAAATACTCTCGGAACACAATATTTATATAGATATAATCCTTGACGAGGGCGAGGCAAAGGCGACAGCCTGGGGCTGTGACCTTACCTATGATTATGTAAAGATAAACGGCGATTATCGTTCGTAAAACGGAGGGAATAAGATGAATATGCAGGATATAATCAGCAAAGCGGAGGTACTGACCGAGGCTTTGCCTTATATAAAAGAATTTTCGGGCATTACGGTCGTTATAAAATACGGCGGTGCGGCTCTTATAAACGAGGAGATAAAAAATACCGTAATAAAAGATGTGGCGCTTATGAAATATGTCGGCTTCAAACCCGTGCTTGTTCACGGCGGCGGCAAAGATATAAACAAAGCGCTTGAAAAAATAGGCAAAAAACCCGAATTTAAAGACGGACTGCGCGTTACCGACGAAGAGACTATGGAAGTGGTGCAGGAGGTTCTTGCAGGCAAGCTGAATAAAAATCTTGCTGCTGAGCTTTGCAGACACGGCATAAATGCAGTCGGCATCTGCGGCAAAGATGCAAATTTTATGCAGGTTAGAAAAGTGATGCCAAACGGTGTTGATCTCGGACTGGTAGGCGAGGTAACGGAAGTCAATACGGGGCTTATAAGAACGCTGCTTGACAATGATTTTGTGCCTGTTATATCCTCTATAGGCGTTGACGAGAACGGAACGGCTTACAATGTCAATGCGGACTATGCCGCTGTCGCCGTCGCAGGTGCGCTTAATGCCGAAAAACTGGTGTTTATAACAGATGTTGCGGGCATAATGGAAGATGTTAACGACCCGGACAGCGTTGTTTCGGTCATACATGTGGACGAAGTAAAAAAGCTGATAGAAACGGGTATAATTTCGGGCGGTATGATACCGAAGGTTGAGTGCTGTATAAAAGGCGTAGAATCGGGTGTGGGACACGTTCATATCCTGGACGGACGCATACCGCATTGTCTGATTTTGGAAATATTTACAAAGAGAGGCTGCGGTACGCTTATCGAGGGCTGAAACACGTTAAAAGCGAAGAATATTATAGTTATCGGAGGGAAATAAAATGAATACTTTTGAAAAAGGCGAAAAATATGTGATGCATACATACAACCGTTTTCCGCTTGCTTTTACGCACGGCGAGGGTATGTATGTATACGGTGAGGACGGAAAGGAATATCTGGATTTTGTTGCCGGTATTGCCGTAAACAGTTTGGGACACAATTATAAGTCGCTTGTGGATGTGATAGCCGATCAGGCGTCTAAAATGATACATATTTCAAACCTTTACTATACAAAACCACAGACAGAGCTTGCGGAAAAACTTGTCAAAGCGGGAGAGCTTGACAAGGTGTTTTACTGCAACAGCGGCGCGGAAACAATTGAAGGCGCTTTGAAACTGGCAAGAAAATACGGTTCAAAAACAGGCCGTCAGGAGATTATAACAATGGAACATTCTTTCCACGGCAGAACTTTCGGCGCGGTTACGGCAACGGGTCAGCCGCATTATCAGGAGGGACTTGGCGATCTTCTGCCGAATATAAAATATGCCGTTTACAACGATCTTGAGTCGCTTAAAAATACAATAACGGACAAAACGGTCGCCGTATTGCTCGAACCCGTGCAGGGAGAGGGCGGTATCCATCCTGCCGATAAAGAATATCTCGAAAATGTTCGCAAATTATGCGACGAAAAGGATATTTTGCTTATTTTTGACGAGGTGCAGTGCGGTGTCGGACGTCTGGGAACATTTTTTGCATATCAGTATTTCGGTGTAGTACCCGATATACTTTGCATGGCAAAGGGTATTGCAGGCGGTATACCCTGCGGAGTGCTTATGGCGAAGGCAAATGTTGCCGAATGTTTTAAACCCGGCGACCACGCGTCGACATTTGGCGGTAATCCGCTTGCCGCCGCCGCAGGAAATGTTGTTGTGGATACGCTTTTGGGCGGATTGCTCGACAATGTAAAAGAAATGGGGCTTTATCTTACCGAAAAACTGTGCGAACTGCGTTCAAAACACAGCCTTATAACCGATGTGCGCGGTATAGGTCTTATGCAGGGCATAGA
>CANRCU010000296.1 GCA_947629215.1 uncultured Clostridia bacterium | reverse complement strand
AATTCGGTCTTGAGGACAATGAATTTATGTATCTTTTGTTAAAAGCATTGCAGGCGCTTGACCGCGGCAAAAACGATATGCGTACCATAGGCTATATTTTTGAGATACGCGCGCTTGTTTCTTCGGGCTATATGCCGTATATGGAAAACTGCATAAACTGCGGCGATCCCGATATAACATTCTTCCACCCCGAAGGAATGCTATGTACGGACTGCGCAAAACATATTGAAAGCATAGCTCTTACAAATGAAGGTTATCAAGCGCTTTTAAGCATAACCGCGCTTGAAATTGACGAGGTATTCAAACTGAAGATAAAAGGCAATATCCTCAAACAAATTTCTGCCTGCGCACGTATAATGATGAAGCATTATCTTGATGTAAGTTTTCAGACATATAATGTACTTAAACATTTGAATTGGTATTAAATTATACTCAAAATATATACCGTACAACCGGATTTTTTGTAACATTTTTACAATAAATAAAATAGGGCTTTTTTTTTATTTTTTGTGTGGTATAATAACTTATGTATGTAGAATTTTCCCGCCCTCATGCGGCGGATACTGTGTGTACTGCTTGACGACAAGCTCAATATCTCGGTCGGAGGTAGAAAAATGAATTTTAACGATCAGACTGACAATACAGAAACAAACAAGATCTCTACGGCTGATATGCATAAAAACTCGGGCATATATGTAGCTCTCGGCGACAGCATTGCTCAAGGTTACCGTCTTGCCGATCCCGGTGAACAAAGCTATCCGGCGCTTATAGCAAAGGAACACGGGTTATCATTGTCAAATTACGGCAAACTCGGCATCACATCGGCGCAGCTGCTTGAGGCAATAGAAAACGACGAATATATTCTCTCCGATGCGGAACTCATAACGGTCAGTATCGGCAGCAACGATATGTTCGGCCCCGTAATGGTAATTATGGGCAGAGTGTTTGAAATACCTCAGAATATAGGTGTTTCTATAGTCAACCTCGAACACGCTTTCCGCAACTGGGTATCGGTCGATTCTCCCGATCGTATACTTATGCGCCTTAACGCTGTCAAAAACATTGCCCGTGACAGTCAGGAGATATACTCGGCTTGCATTGAGTTTACGGATGTAAATCTGCCCAAGATAGCAGACGCAATAAGAAAGCGCAACCGACACGCACAGCTTATTTTTACAAATATGTACAACCCTTATAATAATTCTACCGCTATGTTTCGCGCATTTAACGGTGTGGAATCTTCGCTTGAAATGACCGACCTTTTCAAACCGTATGTTGAATTTGCAAATCGTTCTATAAATGACGGCGAAAACTATAAAATAGCCGATATAGGCTCTGCGCTCGACGATCCCAAATATATGAATGCATCTTTCAACGCAAACAACAGGCAGACCCTCAGCATTGACCCTCATCCCAACCCGGCGGGACATATTGTCATTAAAAATGCCGTTGAAAAAGTCTACATACCAAAAACAGGCAATAACTGATATATTTTCCAAAATAAGTCAAGGCTCATACCGATATAAGTTTGAGCCTTTTTTCTTTTGCTAATTTTTCATAACTTTGGTGCAATTGATACCGCCTATACCGCATAACACGGCTATCTTCCGTATTTTGTCTTGTCAGATCAAAAAAATTTTCAATTTTTTAAAAAAACAATTGTAATAGGTATATATTTTGTAGTATAATGATAGATGGTTCACGGGCTTGTAAAATTGCCTGATATGTAATTTTTAAGGAGGAATAAGTTTTATGTACAAAATCGTTAAAAAACGTATGCTGACCGATACCATTTATTTAATGGATATTGAGGCACCGCGTGTTGCAAAATCGGCAAAGCCCGGTCAGTTTATAATCATTAAAAACACAGACAAGGGCGAAAGGATCCCTCTTACCGTCTGCGACTATGATGCAGAAGCAGGCACGGTCACTATTGTTGTGCAGGCTGTCGGTAAATCGACAATGGAGCTTATGCATTTCAACGAAGGCGACTGCGTTGCCGATTTTGTCGGTCCTCTTGGCAGACCGAGCGATCTTTGCGATATGAGCGATGAAGAGCTTGCGGCAAAAAACATTATCTTCGTTGCGGGCGGCGTGGGCGCTGCGCCTGTTTATCCACAGGTAAAATATCTCAAAGAACGAGGCATCAAGGCTGATGTCATCATCGGCGCAAGAACCAAAGACCTGCTTATACTTGAAGATGAGATGAAAGCCGTTGCCGAAAATGTCTATGTTTCTACGGACGACGGTTCATACGCTTACAACGGCCGTGTTACAGACCTTTTAAAAGAGCTTGTTACCGTACAGGGCAAAACTTACGATCACGCCGTTGTTATCGGTCCTATGATAATGATGAAATTCACTTCAATGATGACAAAGGAGCTTAATATACCGACTATTGTCAGCCTTAACCCGATAATGGTCGACGGCACGGGTATGTGCGGCGCTTGCCGTGTAACGGTCGGCGGCGAAGTAAAATTTGCCTGTGTTGACGGCCCCGAATTTGACGGTCACAAGGTAAATTACGACGAGGCTATGCGCAGAAGCGCTATGTACAGAACAGAAGAAGGACAGGCAAAATTAAGGTTTGAAGAAGGCAGCACACATAAAAACGGTGGCTGCGGCTGCGGAGGTGACAAATAATGGCTGATAAAATGAAAAGAG
>CANRCU010000295.1 GCA_947629215.1 uncultured Clostridia bacterium | reverse complement strand
CAACCTCCGTTCGGACGAATATCTTGAATTTTATGCCGGTATGTATAAAATACCAAAAGAACGCCGACCTCAGCTTATAGACGAACTGCTTGAATTGGTGGACTTGACGGACAAAAAATACGCCTATGTCGACGGTCTTTCAAGGGGTATGAAACAAAGGCTATGCCTTGCGCGCAGCCTTGTACACGACCCGTCTTTGCTCATACTTGACGAGCCTGCGTCGGGGCTTGACCCACGCGCAAGGTTTGAGATGAAAGAGATACTCAAACAGCTCAGAGCCATGGGAAAGACCATTATCATAAGCTCGCATATACTGCCCGAACTTGCCGAGATGTGTACGCACGTGGGTATAATCGACCACGGGCATGTTGCGGCGAACGGCACAATAGAGGAAATAATGCAGGGTATGCAGAAAGAGCGTATTATCTCTGTCAAGACGCTCGAAAATGCAGGTATGGAAGAAATAAAAGCCATGCTGCTTGAAATACCCACGGTCAACAATATGACCGTTGCCACGGACGAGATACTTTTCAGCTATATGGGCGATCAGGAAAGGCTGTCGCAGCTTTTAAAAGATATGGTGCTGAAAAATATACCCGTGCTGAATTTTACCGAAAAGCAAGGCAATCTTGAAGATGTTTTCATGGAACTTACGGGAGGTGAGAAGGTTGAACAAAATTAAAGCGGTTTTCGATTCTGTTTCAAACAACCCTATAATAAAAAGAGAAATAAATCAGACCTTCAGAAAAGTACGCATATTCTGGGTACTTGCGATATATCTTTTTATGCTTGCCGCCTCCGCCTCATATGCTTTCGGTGTGAGCAATCTTATATCAATGGTAGGCTCAGGTTACAGTTCTTCCTATGATCCGCAGACAACGGTCACCATATATTATATTATTTTTGGTACGCAATTATTTCTTATGACGTTTATCGTACCGATAACCACTTCTTCCGCTATCAGCAGCGAAAAAGAAAAACAGACCTTCGACCTGCTTATCATAACCAAAACGAGCATGTATGACATAATCATGGGCAAGCTGCTCAGCTCGCTTATGATAACGCTTATAATGATAGCCATGAGCCTGCCTGTTTATGCGGTGGTATTTTATTACGGCGGTATCTCGATAATACAATTTATATTGAATTTTATCTATCTTATAAGCTATGTTTCGGTGATAGGCGCTCTCGGCGTGTTTTTTTCGACCGTTATGAAAAAAAGCACGGCGGCGTCAACTGCGACCATATCGACAATATTTGTTTTTTCCGTACTTTTGTGGATAGGCGTTGCAATAATTACTTTTGCGCTGCACAGTCTGCGCATCGCGCTTAATATCCATACACAATTCGAGTTTGAAGAAATTGTCGGAACTTTGTTTATATTCAACCCGTTTGTGGGTTTTGCCTCTATGATAGATAACCAATTGGGTACAAGTTTTTCATGGGAACTTCTTGAAGAGGTCGGCTTTGATCTCGAAAACGATTTTATATATGCATGGCATCTGAATCTGATAGCAAACATACTGATAACACATTTGCTTATCAAGGTCTCGGCATCAAGAATAGCGCCTTTGAGAAAAAAATAACACCGAGAGGAACGCAGAAAAATGAAAGAGCTTATACGTCTGCTCAAACCGCTGAAACAGGCGGTAGTACGCAACAATTTAATAAATTATTCGATAGCGGCGCTGCTGTTCGGGCTTATAGCAAGTTTAGCAGCCGCAATAGCATCTAAATTTATATTTATGGAACACATTATAGCGCTCGTCGTTTTTCTGCCGATAATATCGGTGCCTGCGGCTATTGCCGTTTCGGCTGCGTTCAAGCCGAAAACAAAACGGCTGTGCGAGCTTGCCGACAATATGGGTCTTGAAGAAAGATGTATAACGGCTTACGGTCTGCTCAGCGCGCATAAAAACGACGAAATACATCTGCTTGAAATAACAGATACGATAGACCGCCTTAGAAAAGCCGACTTTAAAAAGCTGTATAAGCCCAAATTCTGGTTTATGCCGTTAAAAGCGTGTGTATTTGCGGCAATACTGCTGTCAATTGCGCTTGTACTGCCATCCCCTTTGCAGGCAGAGCTTGACGACAGAGCCGATGTCTACAAAAAAGCCATGGAGGAATATAAAAAGGTAGAAAAAGATTCCGACGAAATAATCGCAGACGCAAAGACCGAAAAGGCTATAAAAAAAGAGCTGAAGTCGCTGAAAGGCAAACTTGCAAAAGCAGCGACCACACAAGAGGCTGTCGAAGCGATAAGAGAGAGCCAGCAGCAGTTGAAAAAATACGAAAAGGAAAATTCAAGCCTGAAAGAGCTTTCCGACGCTTTGAGCCAGAACGAAAACACACGTGCGCTCGGCGAGGCTTTGAGATCGGGCAACCTTGAAAATACAAAGCAACAGTTACAGGCATTGAACGAGGCTATCGCAAATATGTCGCAGGAAGAGTTGAGCGAGCTTGGAAAAGCGCTTTCCGAGGCGGCAAACAACATAAGCGGCGACAGCGAGGCAAAACAACTGCTGCAAGAGCTTAATAACGCGATGCAAAACGGCAACAGCGATATGCAGGAAATAAACGACCTTGTAAATCAGCTGAACAACACTATCGAACAAAGGGCGCAAAGCAACAAAGAACTTCAACGGGCTATCGAAGATATGAATAAAAGC
>CANRCU010000294.1 GCA_947629215.1 uncultured Clostridia bacterium | reverse complement strand
TGTTGGGACCCGTATAGACCGTCACGCCCTCGCCTGCTTTTACATCGTTTACCTGAAGATAACGTCTGTTATCGCCGCCGGTACCGTTTGCGTACCACATACCTGCTGCAGTATAGTCGTCATAAGCCCAGTCGGCTTTTCCGTTTGTACCGTAGCTTCTTGCTCCGTCGGCGCCGTTATAGAACAGTCGATCATTTGCAACAACATTTACAGTAAGACCGTTAAAATCAACATCGCCTGCCGTAAGGAACTTTCCTTTGTTGCCCGATGCAGCGTCGCCGACAGCTTCAAGACCGTCAAGAAAGGCAGTATCTATGTGGTTGACATAAATATCGCCGCTTGCCGGAACACCGCCGAAATCCCACACATCGACCGTTTTGCCCGCCGCAAACACTTCGAAGCCCGTAAAGTTTGAAAAAACCGTACCGACCGAAAGCGTCATAGCAAGTATACGGCTGATATGCTTTCTTGCGTTAGTTTTCATTTGATCACTCCTTTTTTATTTTATCAATGTTAACTTGATGATTATATTATAACCGATAATCCGTTTACAGTCAATATTTTTATGTAAAACGCTTATTTTTTCATCGAATGTGGCAATTTTAAAATAATAATGCATAAGACCTTGACAAAAATCAAATAAAATAATATCATAGATATAACATACAATTTTTAAGGGGGATAATACCAATGAAAAAAAATATAATACTTTTGTCGGCTGCCGTTATTGCGCTGTCACTTGCGCTTGCAGGCTGTGGCAACTCCGGTGAGAGTACCGCGCAAGTCGAGGGTACGGCACAAACAGAGGGCGAAACATCAACAGACAGCAGTTCAAATACCGTTGACGCCACAGACACAGGCATTGACGAAAGCGTCCTTCAGGCTGCCGAAGAAGCAAGGAACGCTCATGATGAAAAACTTATACAGCTTGAACCGCCTCAGGAAGGTGATACGGTCGCAACTTTACATACAAGTATGGGCGATATAAGTGTGCGCCTTTTCCCGCAGTATACGCCTATGGCTGTCGAAAATTTTGTAACTCACGCAAAAGACGGTTACTATAACGGCGTTATCTTTCACCGCGTTATCAACAACTTTATGATACAGAGCGGCGATCCCGAGGGTACCGGCGCAGGCGGCGACAGTATATGGGGCAGCAACTTCAAAAATGAGGTCACCGCTAATCTCAGAAACTTCCGCGGAGCGCTTTGCATGGCAAATGCGGGAGGTCAGGATACCAACGGCAGTCAGTTCTATATCGTTCAGAACCCCGATATAGGCGATGACTTCAAATCTCAGCTGGAACAGATACGCACCCGGCAAGACGAACCTTTCAGTGATAACCCTGCACTTGCAGATATAACATTCGGCGATATATTCCCGGAAGCTGTCATAGACGAATATATAAAGAACGGCGGCTATCCTTCGCTGGATATGGGATACACCGTTTTCGGTCAGGTATACGAAGGTATGGACGTTGTGGATAAGATAGCGGCGGTAGAAACAAACGAGGACGATAGACCGCTTGAAGATGTTGTCATAAATTCCATAGACGTTTCGACTTACAGCAGTGCCGGAGGACAATAATGAAACGATATATTATTCTGTTCGCTGTACTTGCGGCGATGACGGGCTGTGGCAGCGACAATGAAGAACCGCAGCCGACCGTGCAGACGGTCGAATATACCGAAGCGACTTCGGAAACGGTTTCCGAAGAACCGATACCCGACGAAGTTAAGCCCGATATATCGGATGTGCGTGTATACTGTGTCAAACTTGATGCCGCGCGCAACGAGATAATAAGCGCTTATAAAGACAAGATACCCGAAAAGCTGGCCACGACATTCTATGCAAACAGCGATGCGCTTGACGAATACATGGACAAAGCGGCAAAAGACCTTTCCGCAGACGAATCCGAAAAAATATTCAATTCGCTCAAGAATTTAGAAATATTTTTCTGTGATACCATGGCTAAAGAAATAGGCGCAGGAGATAAAATACAAAAGGTAGCCATTGCGGCAACAAAGGGCGCCGATTATTATTTCGAAAAAGCAAGCGTCGATGGTCCGGAAACTACCACAACCGAAGGTGAAACAGAAGAAACGACCGTCAAGAACAGCGACAAAAAGGAAAAGGCAGATAAAAAAGGTGATAAATCTGCCGAAAAAATCACCAATGATAATACCGAAAAAGAAAAATAAACTTTGACAATAAAAAGGGGCGGTCTTACATCAAAGCGCCCCTTGGATCAATATGTGAAGTTCGGTGATTTGTAATATACAGGCTTTTTCCAAAAACGGCTCGCATAAAACAGGGCTGTCACAAACAGCATATTGCCTTTTGTGACAGCCCTGTTAAGTTATGCCCAGAGACGGAATCGAACCGCCGACACAAGGATTTTCAGTCCTCCGCTCTACCAACTGAGCTATCTGGGCATATAAATTACCGCCTGTGAGGCGGCAGCTATGTAAAACTGCCGATGACCGGACTCGAACCGGTACGAATGTGAATTCGCTTGATTTTGAGTCAAGTGCGTCTGCCAATTCCGCCACATCGGCACAGCTCACAGCTTTTTTATTATAATACTGTTTTACGGTTTTGTCAATACCCAAATTTTATTTTTTTACCGACAAAGTGTTGAGGTACAATAGATAGGTAACACTAAAAAATTAAAAACAAGGTCCAACCT
>CANRCU010000293.1 GCA_947629215.1 uncultured Clostridia bacterium | reverse complement strand
GAGGAACCCTTATAAAGCTTGAAAAATGGGCATTTTATCAGGGTGACACCGAAAAAGTGACACACTTAGCGACACAGATAACGACACAGTATAAAAAGAAAAGCATAAAAGAAAATAAAGAAAGTATCTCTAGAGCGAAAAAATGGCAAAGGAGACGGAACTCTTTTTTGAACTACACTCAAAGAGACTACGATTTTGACGACATCGAGAAAAAGTGTCTTGCAAAGCTGATAGAGGAGTCAAAAAATATCACGGACAGTGATATATCTACCAAAACATCATAATATATTACGATACGTGATATTCCTTGTGTTTATACACATATCGTAAATAATAAATTTATATTTTGTCGTTTCGTGACAAAATATAGAAAGGCTTAAGCCTTGGCCATGGAAAAACAAGCAGCGCAAACGGGGTCAAGGGCCGCCATGGGCGGCAGCGTCTACCCTTGACGCCGTTAAGAGGCTTGTTATACTCTCCGGCAGGCTAAGCCGGAAATATTCTAAAGCACGAGGCCGCCCATACGGCCGAGGCAAGCGACCGCGGGACAGAGCGAGCCAGACTGGCGGCTTGAAAACCCTAATACCGTACCCTCGGCGAGCCGCCGGCGCAGCGAGCACCGGAGCAAGGGAAGCGCAGCCACGGGCGAGGGCGGCGGAAAGGAGGCGAGCGGGAAAAATTCGGAGCCCAGAAATAAAAAGCCGTGCCGCACTGGTGCGGCGTGGCGCCTTGTGAGTTCGAGGCGTCCACTACGGCAGCGAGGCTAAGTATTCGCAAAATGTCAAGTTGTTGCGAATAGGCCTTCGGCCGTACTTGGCCAATGCCCGAAGGGCGTTAGGGCCAAGTATTTGCAAAACGCTCATTTTGCGAATAGGCTTCCGCCGTACTTAGCCGGTAGTGAGACCGGCAAGCCCGAAGCCGGCTGTGCCCTGTGGGGGGCCCACGGGCGCGGAGGCGACCGGAAACCGTTTAAAAACTCTCCGTTTTCTGCTGTTTTTCGACGGTTTTTGAGTGTTTTTTGACGGTTTTTGACGGTTTTTTGATGTTTTTTAGCGTTTTTTTAGCAGAAAGGAGCCCAAAAATGAACACAAAGAGAGTAAAACACCCGAATATTTATTCGTTCCGTACGAGTCGCCGGCTCTTGTCGGCGCTTGACGTGATCAGCTCAAAGACGGGCATTTTTAAGTGCGATATCATTGAGTTGGCCATAAAAGAATACATAGTCAAATACTTCCCGAATGAAGGGATCCGGCTTTGACACATGAAGAGTTTATAGAATTTTTTTTAGAGATAAAGCGTTGCAGTGTTGCGGAGCTCACCGCCTTAAGCTATGAAAAGTGCCTATACCGTTATTTGCCCCTGAAAGCCTCTGTAAGCGATTTAGGGCTGTACGACGCACAGCGAATCATGATAGGCATGAAAAACTTGTCTGCGGGCACTCAGAAGCGAAATTTGACGGTGTTAAAACAATA
The DNA here is from genome assembly GCA_947629215.1 of uncultured Clostridia bacterium. Classification (GTDB taxonomy): domain Bacteria; phylum Bacillota; class Clostridia; order Lachnospirales; family CAG-274; genus RGIG4310. The sequence goes on along the minus strand of CANRCU010000293.1, from coordinate 1,220 downwards.
CTGTGCTTACGCTGTGAGGTATGAGATCATGAAAAAGAACCCTTTTGAGGGCGTAGAACGGCCCAGAAACGTAAAAATTGACACATTCTCCGGCGGGGTGTATGATGATGATGAGCTCGCCGTGCTCATGAAGCACATAGCGAGTTTAAATATCATGTGGAGGACGTTTTTTACCTTGGCCATAGATAGCGGAATGCGCCGAGGCGAATTGGTGGCGCTGAGGTGGTCAGACATTGACCTCTTGAAGTCCCATTCCCTGAAGATAAGCCGAAGCGCCTACAAAACGTCCTCCGCAGCTGCGGTAAAGTTTAAAGAGCCCAAAGGCCACAGAGACAGAACCGTATACATCAGCTCCCCCACGGTAAAATTATTAAAAAAGCTCCAGTTAGAGCAGAAAAAGCAGTGTTTTAAATGCGGTGTTGGTTGGAAGAGCAGCAACTTTGTCTTTTCCGGAAAAAGCGGCACAGGTACTGAACCGATGTATCCGAGCGTTCCAAGTAAGTATTGGTGCCGTTTTTTGGAACGGTCGAGACTTCCACGGCGCCGACTGCATGACCTGCGGCACACGTCGGCAACCATGCTGTTAAGCCATGGTGTAGACGTCCGCACGGTATCGGGCAGGCTCGGCCACGCCTCGCTCAATACCACAATGGTATATCTTCACTCCTTAGGCGGACAGACGGCCGCCGAGACTATGAGCCGAATAATAGAAAAAGCGGTGACTTTATGATGAAGATCATGTCAGGAGATTCTCATAAAGTCACCGCGGCGCCGGTCTGCGGATCAAGTCCCGCTGACGGCTTGCACTACCAATGCAAGCTGTTGACGGGATTCGGACCCGTGACCTCCGCACTACCAATGCGAAGGTCATTTTTTTGGGTAACGGTTGGTTAAAATTATACCGGCGAATGGTTAATTGGGAGTACTACAAAGATATACCTGTTAAGGTCTTGTGGCTGCACTTGCTGCTGTGCGCCGCATACGACAATTATAGCACAAAAGACGGCTTTATTGTACATGCTGGGAGCTATTTTACATCGATTCGAAAATTATCGGAGGAGACGGGACTGTCTGAACGCTGTGTGCGCTCCGCACTGGCCAAATTAGAGGCGTCACACCAAGTGACACAGTTAGCGACACACCGAGGAACCCTTATAAAGCTTGAAAAATGGGCATTTTATCAGGGTGACACCGAAAAAGTGACACACTTAGCGACACAG
>CANRCU010000292.1 GCA_947629215.1 uncultured Clostridia bacterium | reverse complement strand
GGATAGGCTGTGTTATTTTCGTGTTCTGGCTGCACCCTGCGGTATACAGGTTTTTTAACAGAAAATGCAGCCCCTCCGTTCCCGTGTTTCTTGGGATAGTGCTTATGCTGTCGCTTATATGCGATTATGCGGTGACTGTAATATCCATGCAGCTATATGCATAAATGCGAATAAAAAATGCTTGCAATGACCGTGCACCTATGTTATAATATCTATCTGTGAGTACGGATGTTCCGCTGGGAAGTTGCGGCAAAAAAAGGGCTGCGTAAAAAGCGCTTGTCAAGAACATCTTTGAAGAAAAGGAGAAAACCTTATGAATTACAGCATTATTAAGGAAATTGAGAACGAACAGCTCAAAGAAAACGTGACCGAATTTAATGTCGGCGACACTGTTCGCGTTTATGCCAAAGTTGTTGAGGGTACAAGAGAAAGACTTCAGATGTTTGAAGGCGTTGTGCTTAAAAGACAGGGTGGCGGCGTGCGTGAAACATTTACCGTAAGACGTCTTTCGTACGGTGTGGGCGTTGAAAGAACATGGCCCGTACATTCACCGAGAATAGACCGTATAGAAGTTGTAAGATACGGTATCGTAAGACGCGCAAAACTCAACTATCTGCGTGACAGAGTGGGTAAGGCTGCAAAGGTCAAAGAAGACATCAACAGACGCAGCAAATAATTGCAAGAGGTTTAAAGGGGGACCGATCGGGTTCCCCTTTTATCTGTTTTTACAACTCTATAATATTCACATAAAAAACTTTTTAAAACTCTGTTTTTTGTGCCAAATGCCGCAAAGAAACAAAAACGCTGTGTTTTTGCATAAATCGATATATCAAATTGCAAAAAAGATTGTTAAAATATAATAAGGCAAAAGGCAAAAGACTGTGTTATAATAATAACAATATTTTCAAACAGGGGATATTTACCGCAGGCGGGCTTATCCGTCGGCGGAAACCGAGGAACTATACATTAAAGGTAATGATTTGAAAGAAGGCTTTGCTGTTCTTTCAATATTGTATAGCATCAACTGTGGCTGCGGTCACAGGTCATCGAAAGGAGAATTTTAAATGCTTAACAAAAAAACTGTTGACGACCTTCGGGTAAAGGGCAAAAACGTGCTTGTAAGATGTGATTTTAACGTACCTCTTCAGGACGGTGTCATCACGGACGAGAACAGGATCGTTGCCGCTCTGCCCACTATTGAAAAACTTATAAGCGAGGGCGCAAGGGTGATACTTTGCTCACACCTTGGCAAGCCCAAAGAGCCGAGTGCGGAATTTTCGCTTGCACCCGTTGCAAAGCGTCTTTCGGAGAAGCTTGGCAAAGAAGTTGTTTTTGCCGCAGATGACGAAGTAGTCGGCGAAAATGCGAAAAAAGCCGTTGCCGCTATGCAGGACGGCGATGTTGTGCTTTTGCAAAACACACGTTTCCGTAAGGAAGAGACCAAAAACATCGAGACGTTCAGCAAAGACCTTGCTTCGCTTGCGGATATTTATGTAAACGATGCTTTCGGTTCGTCGCACAGGGCGCATTGTTCGACGGTCGGTGTTACAAAATTTGTGAAAGAATCGGCTGTCGGCTATCTTATGCAAAAAGAGATAGAATATCTCGGCAATGCCGTCAACAACCCGGTAAGGCCTTTTGTTGCTATCCTTGGCGGTGCAAAAGTCAGCGACAAGATAAACGTTATAAACAATCTGCTTGAAAAGGTAGACACTATCCTTATCGGCGGAGGTATGGCATACACATTCTTCAAGGCTCAGGGGCTTAATGTCGGAAGATCTCTTCTTGAAGAGGATAAAATGCAATACGCTCTCGATATGCTTGCAAAGGCAAAGGAAAAAGGCGTTAAGTTCCTTTTGCCTATAGATACGGTCGTTTCGAGCGAGTTCGGTCAGGGCAAGCCGCATCACACGGTGGATGTGCCCACAGAGGCGGGTCAGCCTTATATTGCGGACGACGAAGAGGGTTTGGATATAGGCGAAAAGACAAGGGCGCTTTTTGCAAAGGCTATAAGCGAGGCAAAAACCGTTGTATGGAACGGTCCTATGGGCGTTTTTGAGATACCCGATTATGCAGAGGGTACAAAGGCAATGGCTCAGGCGCTTGCGGACAATCCCGACGCTACATCCATAATCGGCGGCGGCGACAGTGCAGCGGCTGTAAACCAAATGGGTTATGGTGACAAGATGAGCCATATCTCAACGGGTGGCGGTGCGTCTCTTGAATTTCTTGAGGGTAAAGAGCTTCCGGGCGTTGCGGCAGCAGACGATAAATAATAAAAAGTATAAGGCAGGGTTTTTATTCTGCCTTATATTTGATTTTATAGTTGAAATTGGCGTTGCTTTGAGTTAAAATATAAATAGTTGGAGGCGGGGCGCTGCCCCGAACCCCGCAAGCCTTTTGAAAAAGGCTTGACCGAAAACTTTATAGTGGGCGTTCAAAGTAATATTCTAAAACAAGCCCCGCAAATGGTCTCCGTTTCGGCTCAAAAAATAGCCTCACGGAGAAACATTTGCGTGTTTGCCGGTGGAGTTGATTGATTTGTGGGGTTTAAAAAGTGTGTTAACAAAATAAGACGCTAAGAGCAAGCCCCGCGAATGATCTCCGTTTCGGCTCAAAAAAACAGCCTCACGGAGAAACATTTGCGTGTTTGCTGTAAGTTTAATGTGCTTGTTGGTTTTAAAAAATGTTTGATCAATTAATGCCCCATTCAGATAAATAAAAAACT
>CANRCU010000291.1 GCA_947629215.1 uncultured Clostridia bacterium | reverse complement strand
ACGAACGACGGCGAAGAGAGCGTAGCCATAACCGATGTGGATTACGATTTTGACCAAAACAGCATACACACGGGCAAATACAGCATAACTTTTAAAACGCGCGGTTATGAGTACAAGATAGACACGACCGATGAACACAAGGTCGGCGAAAAAGTCGGTCTGGACTTTGCGCCCGATGACCTGCATATCATGCAGGCCGAGAACGGGGGTGTATAGGTTGAAAATTTTTCGCAGATTTGTTTACCCCTATCTTGTGTGGTCTGTTGTGATGATAGTCATACCTATGCTGATGATACTTGTTTATGCCTTCACCAAAGAGGGGAACAGCGTGAGGAACTTTCTGTTCTCACTTGACAGTTTCAAGCGTTTTTTCAGTGACGATGTGTTTTTGAATGTGCTGAAACGCTCGCTGTATATAGCGGTGCTGACAACTTTTTTCTGTATACTGTTCGGTTATCCTGCGGCTTATGCAATGGTCAGGTCAAGGCTCAAGATACAGCTTGTGCTGCTTATTACCATACCGACATGGATAAATATGCTTGTGCGCACTTATGCATGGCGGGGCATACTTGACAACAAGGGCTTGATAAACACGTTTTTGGGGCTGTTCGGCATAGGTCCGGTAAAGTTTTTGGAAACGACATTTGCCGTTGTGCTGGGTATGGTATACAATTTTATACCGTTTATGATATTGCAGATATACAACTCGCTTGAAAAGTTGGACAAAAGCTACCTTGAAGCTGCTGCCGATCTCGGCGCAAACCGTGTGCAGACGTTTCTGAGGGTGACGCTGCCGCTCAGCATACCCGGCGTAATAAGCGGTATAACGCTTGTTTTTTTGCCTGCTGTATCCAGCTTTTTTATACCGAAACTGCTTGGCGGCGGTCAGTATGTGCTGATAGGCAATGTTATTGAAAATCAGTTCCTTACGGCGGGGGACTGGAGTTTCGGCAGCGCAATATCGCTGATAATGGCGGTCGTGATAATTTTGTCGATGTGTCTGACAAGGTATATTGACAAGCGGATAGATCTGGAATGGAGGGCGGAGAGATGAAAACAAAATTTTTGAGGCGGCTGTATATGCTGCTGATACTTGCTTTTTTCTATCTGCCGATAATATATACGGTGGTGTTTTCGTTTAACGAGAGCAAGTCGCTCAGCCGATTTGAGGGCTTTTCCTTAAAATGGTACGAAAAAATGTTCCATAATGACGATATGGTAAGTTCTATTTTCTACACGACCGTGATCGCCGTACTTGCGACCCTTATATCAACTTTTGTGGGTACGATAACCGCAATAGGTCTGTCCAAAAGCGGCAGGATACTGCGGGGCGTTGTCGGTCAGATAAATGATATGCCGATAATGAACCCCGATATAGTCACGGCGATAGGGCTTTTGATGTTTTTCGGTACTCTTACGGTCAAAAAGGGTTTCGGCACGCTGTTGTTGGCGCATATAATGTTTTGCATACCATATGTTATACTCAGCATTATGCCGAAACTTAGGTCGCTTGACCCGAATATCCTTGATGCGGCGCTTGATCTGGGCTGTACGCCCGTACAGGCGATAACAAAGGTAATTGTGCCGCAGATAACCACGGGCATATTGTCCGGTGCGCTTATAGCCTTTACAATGAGTTTTGACGATTTTGTCATATCTTATTTTGTGACGGGCAACGGCATAAACAATATTTCCATAATGGTGTATACCATGTCAAAAAGAATAAATCCGTCGATAAATGCGTTGTCGACGGTGGTTATAGGCATGATAACGATAGGTCTTATACTTGTTAATTTAGTGCCTGCGGCAGAATGGCTGAAAAAAAGAATGAAAAAAGAAAGGGGATAAAAAATGAAAAAACTGATCTCAATGCTTTTGGCAGGTGTGCTGACGGTCGGTCTGGCGGGCTGCGGAGGCGGCTCACAGACAAGCGAAACGGGCAGTGCGGCTGCCGGCGGTGAAAACAATGTGATAAAAGTATACAACTGGGGCGAATATATAGGCGAGGACGTTATATCGAATTTTGAGGACGAATATGATGCAAAGGTCATATGCGAATATTTTGATTCAAACGAGATGATGTATACAAAGCTGCTTTCGGGCGATTCGTATGATGTGCTTGTTCCGTCGGATTATATGATAGAGCGTCTTATAAAAGAGGACAGGTTACAGCCTTTGGATCTTGAAAAGATACCTAATATAGCCAATCTTGCGGACGGTTTGAAGGGGCTTGACTACGACCCCGACAACACCTACTCGGTGCCTTATTTCTGGGGCAGTGTGGGGCTTGTATACAACAAAAACACTGTACCCAAAGAGGAAATAGAGGCAGAGGGTTACAATATTCTTAAAAATCAGAAATACAAGGGCAAAATATACATTTATGATTCCGAGAGAGATGCGTTTATGACGGCTTTCAAGGCGCTTGGATATTCAATGAATACCGAGGACGAGAACGAGATAAATGCTGCGTTTGAGTGGCTGAAAGAGATAAACGACACCATGGATCCCGCATATGTTACCGATGAAGTCATAGACAGCATGGCAAACGGAAACAAGGATATTGCCGTTGTATACAGCGGTGATGCGGCGTATATTTTGGAGGAAAACGAGGACATGGGATTTTGTATGCCGAAGGAGGGTACAAACATTTGGTCGGACGCTATGGTCATACCGAAAAATGCCGAAAATCCCGAGCTTGCCCACAAGTTTATAAATTATATATTGGAGTATG
>CANRCU010000290.1 GCA_947629215.1 uncultured Clostridia bacterium | reverse complement strand
AAAAGCGGTTTTCGACGAGCGTTATTCGCTGCTTGGTCTTATACTCGAAACAGTCGGCTCTCAAGCAAAAAAAATACTCCGTTCGGACGATGTTTTCACTGCTGTTTCGGAAATATTGAAACAACTCAAAGAAAGCGAAGAAACGGCAGATGCATTCCTTGAAAAAAATATAAACGATATAAGCGAACGCCGTAAAAAACTTCAGGCAGCCAACAGCCTTTCCGCCGAAAACGACACATATTTCACCATGCAGACCGAGTCGTTGAAAAAATACCGCGAAAATGCGCAAAACAACTCTTTTGATGAAATAAAAGCAATATTTAACAGCGATATTGAAGTTTTTAAAAACGATGTCAAAGAGGTAAAAACACATTTTTCGAATATGTTTGTTTTTTGTGAAAATGTTTTCGGCAGCGCCAGTCGGGAATTGCTTATACTTGTTGTTGAGCTTGCCGCAAACCCATTTACCGCAAGGTTTATCTCTGCCTTCGGCTGCGAAGAATATCACCGCCACGATAAAGAGCTGATGTTTTACGAACGCCGAAACGAGTTGCTTGACGAAATAGACAAACTGGAAGTTGACAAAACAGAATAATTGAAATTTTAATTAACGTTTGGCAAAATATGCAAAATTTTTTTCGCTAATTTGCCGTAAACTATTGAAAAATATCTTAAACTGTTGTATAATAATATCAAATGATAAAGAAAGGGGTATTCATTATGGAAACAAGAGTAGCATTAATAGCGATCATAGTTGAAAAAGGCGCATCCGTAGACGGCATAAACAGCCTGCTGCACGATTATGCAGACAAAATTATAGGCAGAATGGGCGTACCCTACAGAGAAAAATCCGTAAACATCATAAGTGTTGCGATAGATGCACCGCAGGACGATATAAACAACCTTGCGGGACAGATAGGCCGCCTTGACGGAGTTTCCGCAAAGACCGTTTACGCAGCATCCTGATATTTTTCGGCAATGCCGCAGATCAAAACTTTTAATATTATTTCAAATCACTATAATTTTCTCCCTGACGCCGAAATTATATTAAGGCGAAAGCAAGATAATTACGGCGTTTATCCAAAAATAACAGCCGTATCCTTGCAGGGGATACGGCTGTTTTTGTTTACCCATAAAAAAGGAGTTGATACATATGGGAATGAACGATACACCTTCGGGCGAAAGAATACATATAGGTTTTTTCGGCAGACGCAATGCAGGTAAATCCAGCGTTGTAAACGCCTTTACAAATCAGGAGCTTGCAGTTGTTTCCGACACACCCGGCACTACAACCGATCCCGTTTACAAATCAATGGAATTATTGCCGATGGGTCCCGTTATGATAATAGACACCCCCGGTTTCGACGATGAGGGCGCTCTTGGCGAAATGCGTATAAAAAAGACTTCTCAGGTACTCAACAAAACGGATTGCGCCGTACTTGTGACCGACTGCACCGTACCCCTTGGCAAATGTGAAGAACAACTGATAGAGCTGTTTACCAAAAAGAAAATACCCTACATTACGGTCAAAAATAAAATAGACCTGCTTGACAAAGTACCCGAACATACCGAAACCGAATTTTATGTGAGCGCCCTTGAAAAGAAAAACATAAACGAACTGCGCGAACGGGTTGCGCATCTTGTGGATGTAAAAGAAATGACGCGTATGCTTGTGGGCGATATTTTAAAACCGAATGAATTGGCTGTTTTGGTCATACCCATTGACAAAGCCGCGCCGAAAGGCAGACTTATACTGCCGCAGCAGCAGGTCATAAGGGATATACTCGAAGTCGGCGCCATAGCCTGCACCGTGCGTGAAACAGAATTGAAATACACACTTGAAAACCTTGTCACAAAACCGTCGCTTGTCATAACGGACAGTCAGGCGTTTGCGCGTGTAAACGAGGACACCCCAAAAGACATAAGGCTGACCTCTTTTTCTATACTGATGGCGCGGTATAAAGGTTTCCTTGAAAGCGCCGTAAAAGGCGCAGCCGCTATCGACAAATTAAAAGACGGTGACAAGATCGTTATATCCGAAGGCTGCACACATCACAGACAGTGCGGCGATATAGGCAGTGTAAAACTGCCTGCGATGCTTAAAAAATACACAGGCAAAGAGTTTGAGATAGTGCTTACCTCGGGCAGAGAGTTCCCCGAAGACCTTTCGCCCTACTCTCTTGTCATACACTGCGGCGGCTGTATGCTCGGTTCAAGAGAACTTGTCTATCGTATGAACTGCGCGGAAGATGCGGGCGTACCGTTCACAAATTACGGCGTAGCGCTTGCATATATGCAGGGTATATTAAAAAGAACGATAGATATGCTGCCCGATGTAAGGGATCTGATATAAAAATACAGGTGATGGTATGGACGAAGTAAAATCATTGATAGACAAATTGAATACAAACAAACATCTTGACAAAAACGAATGGATATATATTTTTGAAAAGTGGAACGAAAACGACCGCTCCTATGCCGCAGATATAGCAAAGAAGCTCTCTTTGCAAAAATACGGCAATAAAATATATATACGCGGCATTGTCGAATTTTCAAATATCTGCCGCAACGACTGTCTTTACTGCGGTATAAGACGCTCTAACGACAATGTTCAACGTTACTGCCTGACGGAAGACGAGATACTCGACTGCTGTAACGAAGGTTACGAGCTTGGTTTTCGCACGTTTGTGCTGCAAAGCGGCGAGCATATCTATACAGCCGAAAGAGTTGCTGATGTCGTTAAAAGAATAAAATCGGC
>CANRCU010000289.1 GCA_947629215.1 uncultured Clostridia bacterium | reverse complement strand
TGATGTCGGGATCCCCTATTTCTTTTTTGTTGTTGCGGGCAGCAAGCAAGGCAGCCTCGTTTAACAGGTTTTCAAGGTCGGCGCCCGTAAATCCGGGAGTAGTCTTTGCTACCTCTTTCAGATCTACATCCGAACCGATTTTTTTACCCTTTGCATGAACTTTAAGTATTTCTTCCCTACCCTTTACATCGGGCTCGGAAACAACTATCTGTCTGTCAAATCTACCTGGTCTTAAAAGAGCCGGATCGAGTATATCGGGGCGGTTTGTTGCCGCTATTACAATAACGCCTTCGTTTGCGCCGAAACCGTCCATTTCAACAAGCAGCTGGTTAAGCGTCTGTTCACGCTCGTCATGACCGCCGCCAAGTCCTGCGCCTCTTTTTCTGCCGACCGCATCTATTTCGTCTATGAATACAAGGCAGGGCGAATGCCTTTTTGCCTGCTCGAACAGGTCACGCACCCTTGATGCGCCGACACCGACGAACATCTCGACAAAATCCGAACCCGATATAGAGAAAAACGGTACTTTCGCTTCGCCTGCAATAGCTTTTGCAAGCAGGGTCTTACCCGTACCGGGGCTGCCGACCATAAGTATGCCCTTGGGTATCCTTGCGCCTATATCTGTATATTTTTTGGGTGTACGCAAAAAATCGACCAGTTCTGCAACTTCCGCTTTTTCCTCGTCAAGACCCGCTACATTTTCAAAAGTTATGCGTTTGTTTTCCTCTGTCATCATTTTTGCGCGGCTTCTGCCGAAATTCATGACCTTACCGCCGCCACCGCCGCCGTTCATCTGCTGGAAAATAAACATAAACAGCATTATCGCAATGATTATGGTTATCAATATGCTTATTATTGAAAAAATGCTGCCCGCCTTTGACGGAGAAAGTGTACGCACCGTTATTTTTCCGCTTTCTATGCTGTCGCTGATCTCGCTTAAAAACTGTGATACCGATGATATAGAAACCGAATTTTCTACACCATCCGTCGTTTTGATATAAGCCGTACCCACATCGTTTATCTCAGAATCCCGTTTGAGCGTGACCGTATCGACTTCGCCTGCGGCAATATCTTTTATCATATCGCTGTATGTGTATTCCTCGGTACTGTATATAAAATTGCTTGTACTCATTCTGGATGCCGCAACGATAACGGTAATGATTATAAACACAATCAAATACAGCATAATGCTTTTTAAAACATTGTTGTTCCTCATTATTTCCCTCCGTTTGTATTTCAATGTTTATCTGTAAGCCAATGATATTTGTACACCGCTGTGTTTTTAAAGTCAATGCGGTGTATTAACAATAAAATACCATTATTTACGAATTATACCATATTTAATTTATATATTCAAGAACAAATATAAATAAAATTATTTGTTAACCGATTTTATTTTTATGGTTGACAATTGACTGTTTATATATTATAATTAGTTGACCGACAGAAAAGTAATTGCCGATTTTCGGTACTTCTGTTTTCAGAATGTTTTTAGGAGGTAAATTATGACGGACAAACTTACGGAAAATATACTCATCGGCAAAAAAATTTGCAAAGACGATGTACAAATACTGTTAAAAGCCGAGCTTGACGAGCTTTTGGCGGCAGCGGACAAAATAAAACGTTGTTTCTGCGGTAATAAAGTATTTCTTTGCGCTATAATAAACGGCAAAGGCGGCGCTTGCAGCGAAGACTGTAAATTCTGCGCACAAGGTACTTCCTGCGGCACAAAAGCCGAAACATTCCCGTTTTTAGATACGGATACGATACTTGCCGACTGCGAAAAGCACACAAATGCAGGCATAGACCGATATTCGATAGTGACCGCCGGCAGAACGCTCGGCTCGGACATTGAAAAAGCTGCCACCGCTTATTTCGAGATGCATAAAAAATATCCTCAAATAAAACTCTGCGGTTCACACGGACTGCTTAGTTTTGATATGCTTTTCAAACTAAAAGAAAGCGGCGTCACACGATACCACTGCAATATAGAAAGCTCCGCCGCTTATTTCCCAAATATCTGCACCACTCACACATTTGATGACAAACTTGAAACTATCGTTAATGCAAAAAAAGCAGGGCTTGAAATATGTTCGGGCGGAATAATAGGCATGGGCGAAACAATGGATGACCGTATAGATATGGCTTTTACGCTTTCCGAATTGGGGGTAAGATCAATACCGATCAATATTCTTACCCCTATTAAAAATACTCCGCTTGAAAATGCCGTACCGTTGAGCGAAGAAGAGATTTTGAGAACAATTGCCATATTTCGTTTTATAAATCCCACCGCCGAGATACGTCTTGCAGCAGGACGGAAAAATTTTTCGGACAACGGTCTGAAAGCATTTTTCGGCGGCGCCAATGCCGCCATAACGGGCGATATGCTGACGACTACAGGCAGCACAATAGCGCAGGATAAGAAAATGCTTGCAGAAAACAGCTTTGAATTTTAAAAGGAGAAAATATCATGCAAAATACACATTCCTTAACATCTACGGCGCTTATGACCGCCGTGATATGCATACTTGCACCTATGTCGATACAAATAGGCGCAATACCTATCTCGTTCACAAATTTTGCGCTTTATCTTGCCGTTTATATAATAGGAACAAAAAGGGCATTTACAAGCTATTGTATATATTAAAGCTACTACAACTGCTCCTATCGCTCCACCAACACATCCTTCAATAGATTTATTAGGACTTATTACACTAAATTTATGCTTTCTTGCACTAAAAAATTTTCCTGCAAGATATGCAAAAATATCTGTTGCCCATCCACAGAT
>CANRCU010000288.1 GCA_947629215.1 uncultured Clostridia bacterium | reverse complement strand
GTAAGAGAGCAAGATCCAAAGGTAAGAGCAACAAATTTTGACGAAGTTTGTCTTGGATATAATAAAGAAGAAGCGGTAGAAGAGGCTCAGAGATGCCTCGGCTGCAAAAATCCGCGCTGTGTGACGGGCTGTCCCGTCGGTATTGACATCCCCGGCTTTATCGGCAGACTTAAAGAATCCGATTTTGAGGGCGCAGCAAAAACAATAGCAAAATACAGTGCGCTGCCTGCTGTCTGCGGACGTGTATGTCCACAGGAAAACCAGTGCGAAGGCGTATGTGTACTCGGCATAAAAGGCGAACCCGTTTCTATCGGTAAATTGGAACGTTTTACAGCGGACAACGCGCGTGAGAGCGGTTACGACCTTTCCGAAAAAGAACCCGCAAACGGTAAAAAAGTTGCCGTTATCGGCGCAGGCCCCGCAGGTCTTACCTGTGCAGGCGACCTTGCTAAAAAAGGTTATGACATTACAATTTTTGAAGCGCTGCACAGAGCAGGCGGTGTGCTTGAATACGGTATACCCGAATTCAGACTTCCCAAAGAAAAAGTCGTTAAGGCAGAAGTCGAAAACATCAAAAAACTTGGTGTAAAGATAGAAACAAACGTAATTATCGGCAGAACCATCACAATAGACCAGTTGTTCGACGATGAAGGCTTTGAGGCTGTATTCATCGGCAGCGGCGCAGGTCTGCCCAAATTTATGGGTATTCCCGGCGAAAACGCAAACGGCGTTCTCTCCGCCAACGAATTTCTTACAAGAGTTAATCTTATGAAAGCCTTTGACGATAACTACGATACGCCCGTTAAGATAGGCAAAAAAGTCGCTGTTATCGGCGGCGGCAACGTTGCTATGGACGCTGCAAGAACTGCTCTCCGCCTTGGCAGCGAAAGCCATATAGTTTACAGACGTGCGCTTGAACAGCTCCCCGCGCGTGCCGAAGAAGTTCATCATGCCAAAGAAGAAGGCATCATATTTGATATTCTTACTAACCCCACGGAAATACTTGTTGACGAAAACGGTTGGGTAAAAGGTATGAAGTGCGTTAAAATGGAACTTGGCGAACCCGACGAAAGCGGCAGAAGAAGCCCCGTTGTCATTGAAGGCAGCGACTTCGTTATGGATGTTGATACCGTTATAATGAGTCTTGGTACTTCTCCGAATCCGCTTATCAGCAGCAATACTCCGGGTCTTGATACAAACAAGAGAAGATGTATCGTCGCAGAAGAAGAAACCGGCAAAACAAGCCGCGAAGCAGTTTATGCAGGCGGTGATGCCGTAACCGGCGCAGCAACCGTTATACTTGCAATGGGCGCAGGCAAAAAAGCTGCCGCCGCTATTGACGAATATCTTAAAAATAAATAATATGACCGACTAAGCAAATACCCCGCCAAAATGCGGGGTATTTGAGTGTCGAAAAAGTCCTTATTGGGACTTTTTCGAGATTAAACAGCAGTATAAACAGCTCGTTCCGGCAACTCTAAAGAGTTTTGAAACTCGCTGTTTTCCTCGGCAAAATTCGATTCCGCCTGCGGATTCAAGTCTGCGACGCTTTAAGTTAGTTTTACAAACGAAGTTTTTTGCCAGTCTGAAATACCCCGCCAAAATGCGGGGTATTTACTGTTGTTACAGGCAGAAAATATAATTAAGTTTTGTTTATGACCGACTATTAATTAATGATATTTATTGCAATACAAGTTTTCTCTCCAATAAAATTTTAGAATCACTGAACCATGGTTTTACTTGTAAAGTCACCTCACTCCTGTCATTTCCGATTTTATACGGTAATGCGATCGTAACGGTAGCACCCGGCATTATCTCTTTTGTATCATTATCGGTTTCATCATTGATATTAAAAATCGTGCTTTCCAATTCAACCCCATTTTGATATACTTTGCTCGTAAAATTGGTATAAAAAGCCTCATTTGAATTTGAATTGTTCGTAAATTCATAATAAACAACAAGGCAGGTCTGATCTATTGAATTTTTTGCTATTTCATGTTTCAGATATTTTACGCTCATATCATCGTAAACGAACGAATCACTGCTTACTGCATTCTCTTCCGCGCTGCTTACAGGGCTTGCGGCACTATTCTCATTTGCGTCGACATTTATTTCTGCGCTGTTTGTTCCGTTTGAGTTATTATTTATCGCGGTACTTTGGCTGCTATGACCTCCAAACATACCGATAAAAATTATAACAACGATCACACCTATAACGATCCCTGAACCCCCACTCTGTTTTTTGCGACAGACAGGACAGATCTTCGCTTTTTTCGGTATTTCCGACTGACAATATTTGCAGGTTTTGGTTTCTTGGTTTTCATTACTCATAGTAATACCTCCATTCATAATTTTATAAATTTATTATAGCATAGTGTAATTAATTGCACAAGACCTTTTAGACTTATTTTTTTAAATCCAATTGACTATAATATTTATGAGGTGTTAATATGGATTTCGGAACGGTTATAATTAAACTTGATGAACAACTGCAAAAAAATAATTTAAGCAAAAATAAATTTGCACAAAGAGCAGAAATGCAGAGAACGCAATTGAATAAATATCTCAGGAACGAGGTCGCCTTGCTTAATGTAGATGTGCTTGCAAGAATGTGTTCTGTGCTGAAGTGCAATATTTCGGATATACTTGAATATATCCCGCCCGAAAACAGCGGTTTTTGACAGCCGCAAGTTACGGTATATTTTTGAAATTAATGTTAAGGTGTCAATGATAGGTTACACTTTTCTCAAGGTAAGTTGTCAAGGGTAAGGTGGAGATTTTGCGAAGCAAA
>CANRCU010000287.1 GCA_947629215.1 uncultured Clostridia bacterium | reverse complement strand
TAATTCATACCCTCGATATCTTCGGGAGAAGTTTCAAGACGAACAAGAACGACTTTTTCGCCTAATTTAGCTCTTCTTACAGCGTCCTCAGCCGTAAATGCGACCTTACCGCAGGCAGCACCGGGCGATGCCGCAAGTGCTGTTGCAACAGGCTCTGCCTCTGCCAACTCGGCAGGATCGAACTGAGGATGCAGCAAAGCGTCAAGCTGCTTGGGATCTATCATCAAAACAGCCTGTTTTTCGTCTATCATACCTTCGTCCACAAGGTCACAAGCTATTTTCAGCGCAGCAGCAGCTGTTCTTTTGCCGTTTCTGGTCTGGAGCATATAAAGTTTTTTATCCTCAATGGTAAACTCCATATCCTGCATATCGTGATAATGCGATTCGAGCTTTGCGCAGATGTCAACAAACTGTTCGTATGCTTCGGGCATAACTTCTTTGAGCTGATCTATTGTCTGAGGTGTTCTTACACCTGCAACAACGTCTTCGCCCTGAGCATTCATAAGAAATTCGCCGTAAAGTTTCTTTTCGCCCGTTGCAGGGTTTCTTGTAAATGCAACACCCGTACCCGATGTATCGCCGGTGTTGCCGAATACCATTGACTGTACGTTAACGGCAGTACCCCAAGAACCGGGAATATCGTTCATTCTTCTGTAATATATAGCGCGAGGATTGTTCCAAGAACGGAAAACAGCCTTTATTGCGCCCATAAGCTGCTCTTTGGGATCGGACGGAAAATCTACGCCTATTTTTGACTTGTATTCGGCTTTGAACTGATTTGCAAGCTCTTTAAGATCGTCGGCGGTAAGCTCTGTATCAAGAGTAACGCCTTTCTTTTCCTTCATTTCGTCTATAAGCTGTTCAAAGTACTTCTTGCCGACTTCCATAACAACGTCCGAATACATCTGGATAAATCTTCTGTATGAATCGTATGCAAAACGGGGATTGCCTGTTTTAGCCGCAAATGCTTCAACAACTTCGTCATTCAAACCAAGATTAAGGATGGTATCCATCATACCGGGCATAGATGCACGAGCGCCCGAACGTACCGAAACAAGCAAAGGATTCTCCATATCGCCGAATTTTTTGCCTGTTATCTCTTCCATCTTTGTGATATATTCCATTATCTGAGCCTGTATCTCGTCATTGATGTTTTCGCCGTCCTCATAATACTGAGTACAAGCCTCTGTCGTGATAGTAAAACCCTGCGGTACAGGCATACCAAGGTTTGTCATTTCTGCAAGGTTAGCGCCCTTGCCGCCAAGCAATTCTCTCATTGAGCCGTTGCCCTCGGAGAATAAGTAAACGTACTTTTTACTCATTGTTTTGAAACCTCCCATATAAATATTAAAGATATTATACCAAAATTTGAAAACTTTTACAACAGTTTTTTTTAATTTTGTATATTTTTTATGAATGATTTTGGTTAGCACCGTGACAGAGCCTTTTTACATGACCGTAACACGGGCATTTACGGAATATACAAACATTGTATTGTAAAATTTTTCAAACAGTGCTATAATATAAACAGTATAAATATAATGAAAGGAATGAAATACAATGGCAGACTGCAATTCATGCCCTTCAAAGGACACATGCGGCAACAAAAGCGAAAGCTGCGGTATCAAGAACAATCCCAAAAACAAGGTTAAAAAAATAATAGGCGTTATGAGCGGCAAAGGCGGCGTCGGCAAGTCGACAATATCGGCAAT
The DNA here is from genome assembly GCA_947629215.1 of uncultured Clostridia bacterium. GTDB lineage: Bacteria > Bacillota > Clostridia > Lachnospirales > CAG-274 > RGIG4310. The sequence continues at coordinate 1,081 of CANRCU010000287.1, read as the reverse complement.
GCTTGCAAAAACACTTTGCAAAAAAGGCTATAAAGTCGGTCTTTTGGATGCGGATATAACCGGGCCGAGCGCAGTGCGGCTTATGGGGCTTCAGGGCGAACGCGCTTACAGCGACGGCAAAGGTATGATAATACCGCCTGTAAATTCCGACGGAATAAAAGTAATGAGCCTGAATCTTATGATGGAGGACGAAAATCAGCCCGTTGTATGGCGCGGAGCGCTGCTTTCAAATTGTGTTACGCAATTCTGGAACGAAACTCTCTGGGGTGAACTTGATCATCTTGTGATAGATATGCCGCCCGGAACGGGTGATGTTACGCTGACCGTCATGCAAAGCATACCCCTCAGCGGTATCATATTGGTAACACTGCCGCAAGATATGGTCGGTATGATAGTTACGAAATCGCTGAATATGGCACGTATGCTCAATATCCCCATATATGGTGTCGTTCAGAATATGAGTTATGTTAAATGCCCACACTGCGATGAAAAAATCAGCATTTTCGGTGGTGATACATCAAAACTTTCACTTTCGGAGGGCATACCTCTGCTTGGGGAACTGCCTGCGAACTCCGACCTTGCCGCGCTTTCACAGGGCAGCGCAAATATCACCGATAAAGAAATATTGGATGTTTTTGAAACACTTGTTAAAACAATAGAATGATAAAAAAACGGAGGATACAGACACATCGGTCTTGCCCTCCGCTTTTTATTGCGTTTTTATTATTCCTCCGTTTGAATATCCTCCGAAACGGTTTCCCCATCTTTTTTATCGGATCCATTGTCCGTGTTTCCGACAGTTTTTTCCGTATTGTTATTTAAGATTTCACGGAATTCATCGCCTGTTATTTTTTCTTTCTCTATCAAAACTTCGGCTGCCCTGTGCAAAGCATCTTCATGTTCTTCAAGAGTTTTTTTCGCAAGCTCGTAAGCATCGGTTATAATGCGGTTTATCTCATCGTCTATGATAGCCGCAATATGCTCGCTGTAATTTTTTGTATGTCCGAAATCTCTGCCGAGAAAAACTTCCTGCTGATCGTCGCCGAAAAGTATAGGGCCGAGTTTTTCGCTCATACCGAGT
>CANRCU010000286.1 GCA_947629215.1 uncultured Clostridia bacterium | reverse complement strand
CGGAAGCCTTTTTCAGACCTGCAACGTTAGCGTTCAGCTTGTTGTACGCGTTCAACGCGTTCATGTTGTGTTGTACTGCTGACGTAACTGAAAATAGCACAAACGGAGTCTTGACTTTTGGCTTTGAAAATGTTATACTTAAACCAAATATTTAATGAAAGGCCTGAAAAATATGCTTGGTGCGATTGTCGGCGACATTGTGGGTTCGGTTTACGAGTGGAACAACATCAAAACAAAGGATTTTCCGCTGTTTCGCGGGGACTGCTTTTTTACGGACGACACCGTCATGACCTGCGCGGTGGCGGAGGCTGTAATGAACGGCGGCGGGGAAAACGACTTTATCGACGCTATGAAAAAGTACGGGAGAATGTACCCGAACGCAGGCTACGGCGGCAGATTCGGCGAGTGGCTGATTTCAAGCGACCGAAAGCCGTACAACAGCTTTGGAAACGGTTCTGCAATGCGCGTATCCCCGTGCGCGTGGGTGTGGGACTGCGGATTTACCGCAAGAACTGGAATGTGGCCGTCAAATGCAATGGAAATGACAAGGCTGTGCGCTGCGGTGACGCACAACCACCCCGAGGGCATAAAGGGCGCGATGGCGACAGCCGACGCAATTTTTATGTGCCGATATTTTTTCGGAGGATATCACGGCGATTTTGAAAAGCCTATAAACGATGACCATGACAAATGCAAACGGCGCGTTAAGGAGCGCATTGAGCGGGAATACGGCTATGACCTGTCGCGGACGCTTGACGAAATCCGCCCGACCTACCGCTTTAACGAAACGTGTCAGGAAACAGTCCCGCAGGCGATAATTGCATTTCTGGAAAGCGCGGATTTTGAGGACGCAATACGAAACGCAATTTCTCTGGGCGGCGACAGCGATACATTGGCGGCTATTACGGGGAGCATTGCCGAGGCGGCTTACGGCGTTCCCAACGAGATAAAGGAAAAGGCGTTTTCCTATCTTGACGAGCCACTTAAAGATGTGGTTGAAAGGTGGAAACAGTTTATCTCCAAAGCTTGAATAAAACAAAAAACCCGAAGCTGCCGTTTAAAGCAATTTCGGGCTTTTAATATTTACTTTAAAAACAACGCAAGGTACGCCAGCGAAAGGTAATTCCCTTCCTTAATCATTTCCAGCAATTTAGTTACCTTGTGCGGAGAATGCGAGAAGTTTCTTACAACTATCGCAGAAGCCGTCGTAATAAATTCGTCTGTCTTTGCAACAACACTTTCACCGCTGTATTTCGAGGTAAGCGATGCTCCCGAAACGGCTATGTACTTTAAAATCGCCAAAGACACCGCGTAAAGAGCGTAATTCTCGAAAATAGTCCGCTCGACAGGACGGAGCGGCACTCCAAGTTCAAGCAGCAAATTCAGCGCGACGTTTCTAAGCCAGAATTCCTTGCCTTTATAAACCTCCGCAAGAAGAGCCTCTCCGCGGAGATAAAGCTCGACGCTTACTTTGCCGTTTTCATCGCTTACAAATGCCAGCACATTATTCCCTACAAACGAACTTAAAAATTGTCCGACAGCCACAACCTTTAAGCCGTAATTCGGCTTGATACTCTCAATAAATTTTAAATGAGCGCCGTTGTGAAGCTGCTTTCGGATATCCTTTACAGCCTGTGGAATACTGTCATAATCCTTGTTTTCGACGATTTTTGAAAGAGCCTGCGCCGCAAGTGCCCCAAGAATAACGTTTGTTTCAACAGAATTTTTCCTGTCGGCAATTATATCATAGAAAAGCTACAAAATCTCGCTGTGATAGTTGGTTTCGGGGTGAGAACTTTTCGTTTTATCATCGAATGTAAAGATATTTTTAAGCGTTGTATGCTCTTTAATTGGAACATTTATAAGGTCAGCGCTTTTGTCCTCGTTGAGCAATTTGTGCATTACAGTAGGACAGGACATATAACAATAGTTATAGCACACATCTTTTGTTATAATATGGCTTCGCGGGTAAACTCCGCAAACAACAGAGAGATATTCCGCGCCGAGTTCTCTTTGAATACGGCAGAAATTATCCTCCGTAAGAAACGGACAGCGTCTCTTCTCGCCGAGAGTTACGGTAAGCATATCCTCGTCCCTGTTTTTTGCAGGGTGAAAAGAAGTTTCCATAAGCTCTTTAAGCTCCGCCGAACAGTTAGGAGCGTTTATAACCTTGTCTATCTCGTTCTTTCTCCAGAAAATATCCCAACCCACACAGCAGGAATTGGAACAAGTTCCGCCCACACATTTAAACTCCTCGAAATAACGCGGTTGTCTGTAATACATAAATTATCCCTCCCAAAAATGCTATATACAGTATAACATTTTTCACAAAGGTTGTCAAGTATTATTTCACACTATGCCTATTTTATGCGCATCGCGCGCATGGCGTTTATTATCGCGATAACCGAGACTCCGACGTCTGCAAACACCGCCGCCCACATATTCGCAAAACCAAAGGCTGTAAGCACCAGCACCGCTATTTTCACGCCAAGCGCGAACACGATGTTTTCCGTGACGATACGGCGGGTTTTCCGCGCAATTCTGACCGCTAGAGGCAGCGAGCCGATGTTGTCGTTCATAAGCACTATATCGGCGGCTTCTATCGCCGCGTCCGAGCCGAGCGCGCCCATGGCTATCCCCACGTCCGCGCGCGCAAGCGACGGCGCGTCGTTCATTCCGTCGCCGATGTATGCCAGAGCCGTTTTTGCGGGCTTTTGGGAATAAAGCTCCTCCACCGCCTGCACTTTTCCGTCGGGGAGCAATTGCGAGCGCACCTCGTCAATTCCGACGGCTTT
>CANRCU010000285.1 GCA_947629215.1 uncultured Clostridia bacterium | reverse complement strand
GTGCCGAAAACCTCAGCGCACGCATCATTCTGAGGGCGTCCTCATCAAATCTGTCGGCTGCTCTTCCCACACCGCGTATGATTTTTTTGCCTATATCGTCAATACCCCCGTAAGGATCGACAAAACCCCTTTCAGGACTGTATGCTATTGCATTTACGGTAAAATCACGCCTTGCCAGATCAAGGCAAATATCATCGGTGAAAGTCACATTTTCGGGATGTCGGCTGTCATTGTATTCGCCGTCTATGCGGTAGGTCGTAACTTCGTAGCCTATATGCCCGATAACCACGGTGACCGTACCGTGTTTTATGCCCGTATCGACTGTATGGCTTTTGTCTTTGTTATCGAAGAGCGCTTTTATATGTTCGGGCAGGGCATTTGTGGTTATGTCCCAGTCTTTTGGTACAAGCCCAAGCAGATGATCGCGAACACAGCCACCGACGATATATGCTTCAAAGCCGTTTTCTTCAAGTTTTGAAAGTATAAAACCGACATCGGACGGTATTGCAATATTCTTTTCCATATTGTATATCTCCATTCGTCTTTTTACACGCAGTATAACACAAATATTGTCTTTTTTCAATACCGATAAATCAAAAGTCTGTAATATATGTAACATTGCAAAAACAATAATATAATATTTTTATAATATAAATGTTATTGTATTCTGTCGATTTCAATGTTAATATAGACTTGTACCCCAAAAAAAGGCAACAGGGACGTATACAAAAAATTACGTTCCGACCAAAAACTTCTTTTTTAAAGCTGTTTTTACAGTTTTAGTCTTAAATTTCTGTACAGAAAAAAGAAAGATCCGTTAAAATTATAAAAGCGAACATGTAAAAACGTTGAATTTTGCGGCTAATATTACAATTTTGTTGTGCAATTTGTTCGGCTGTATTTTTCAGGCTTGATTTATGTCTGCCTAAATGTTACAAATTTATTAAATTAAGCCAAAAACCGTTGACAAATGCCGAATCTGACAGTATAATAATTTTGTAACATTTATGTAACAATTATCGGTCGATCCGTTACGGCAAAAAAAGTCAAAATTCGGTTCGGCTTTCAAGAAAAAGGAGTGATCCCCAATGGATAGCTTTTTGAAAAAAAGCTTATCACTTGGTTTATGTTTAGTATGCACCATGGGCGCGGCAAGCAGTGTATCGGCTGCAAGCATCGGCACAATAAATGCCGATGATGTAAACATCAGAACACAGGCTTCCACCTCGTCGCAGGTCATAAAAAAACTCTCAAGCGGTATCACCGTTACCGTTATAGGCAGTGCGGACGGTTGGTACAAGCTTTCCACTGCCGCAGGCGGTGTTGCTTATGTTAAGCAGGATTATGTTACCCTTACACAGACAGACGTTGTTGTGACCGACGCTTTCACAAATGTGCGTTCGGAGCCGTCTGTTACCTCAAGTGTTATCGGCGTTGTCAGCAGCGGAGAGACCGTTACCGTAACGGGCGATGCGGGTAATGATTGGTACAGCGTTGATTACAACGGTCAGACAGGTTATATTTACGGCGATAATTTCCAAAACGAACTTACCGGTTCGCTCAACGGCGTTACGGCAAAAGCCGAAAAAAAGACCGCGACCGAAAAACCTGCCGAGGGTATTTATGCAACAATAAATGTTGAATCTCTCAATCTCAGGGAAGAACCCAATACGGATTCGAATATAATAAGCTGCTATGACTGCGGTTATTCGTTTGAGATACTCGGCGTATCCGGTGACTGGATAAGGGTCATGGACGAAAACGGTTCCGTAGGCTATGTCAAGGCTGAATATGTTGATTTCAAAAACGGTGAAAGACCCGAAAACAAAACCGCTTATTCACCTGTTTCGGAAAGACGTTCGCTTGTCAGCTATGAGGACGAGGCACCCGCAACACAAAAAGCAGCCGAAATAATCGAATATTCAAAGGGCTTTATCGGCACGCCTTATGTTTACGGCGGCACCGACCTTCTTGCAGGTGTTGACTGTTCGGGCTTTATATACTCGATATATAAAGATTTTGGTATCACGCTTGACCGTTGTTCGTATGAACAGATAAACGACGGTGAGTTTGTTGCCAAGGACGATCTCAGACCGGGCGATCTTGTATTCTTCAATACGGGCGGTGACTCCGAGATCTCTCATGTGGGTATGTATATCGGCAACGGCGAATACATCCACTCCACAAACGGCGCTGTAAACGGCGTTACTATCTCCGATTTGAACAGTGATTATGCTTTGAATACATATGTAGGCGCAACAAGAGTTTTACAATAATCAAACTAAATATCTTAAAACCAAAAACTGTCGCATTTGCCGATTCGGTGATGCGGCAGTTTTATTGTTGCGGTAAAACTTTTACTCGTAAACACTTTTTATTGAATTATTTCGGCTCTGTAACAGCCTGTATTTGTCAAGTATAGGACAAAAAAATTTTTATTTTTCACAAACAAGTATACCGCAATCGGCTTTGTATTGTCAATGCGGTATATTTTTTATGGTTACATAACAAGCAAATTTATGCAGCTTTCACAGAAGTCATTACATTTGAACACCACCTCAATGTGATCCTTGCTGTATACCTTAACTTCCTGTATTATCTGTGACAATACTTGACTATCATAGTTTTCAAGCTGCAAGCAGTTCGACAAACATTGTTTTTCTATGTTAGGCTTTTTAACCGACGGATAAGTCCCTCGCTTCTATAAGCGAGGGAACTTACTTTTGTGTTCAGCAGGAGTACAAGCTCATGCCGGACACAAAGGCTTTGGTAAAAGCCGTCGGTTATGAGTACGCAGCGTAAGCGGAGTACGAATATCCTTGGCTTTCCCCAAGCTGT
>CANRCU010000284.1 GCA_947629215.1 uncultured Clostridia bacterium | reverse complement strand
GGACGGACAAGGCTAAAAAATCCCATCAAGCGTTTGTCCGACACGAGTTTGAGTTTTTGCAGGGGCTCAATTCGCCTATATGCAACGCAATGAGAAATTTTCTCCTGAACTGGGTCCCCGAGAATGAGACCAAAAATCCCGAGCTATTAAAGCTCGGAAAGGATTATAACTCCTACTTCACCTTTTCGCTCCATGTGAACAAGGATTATATTTTTGAGGACGAACAGATCAAGGAAAAGTACAACAAGATCTATTCCGACAAGGCCGCCGAAAGCGCCGACGCCGATACCGCGATATGCGGGATACTCGGAGAAAGGCTCCCTCCCGCCCGACTTCATGATAAAATAAACATTCCTTTCGGGCAAAGCTCGGGCTGCCAGCTTGTGTGTATGAACAGCGACGCGTTTAATTCGTACGGCAAAGAGCAGTCCTTTAACAGCAACATATCTCAGCTCGCTATGGAGAAGTATACCTCGGCGCTCAAGTATTTGCTTAGTGACAATAATCACCATATGCTGATAGACAAAATGACGGTGATATTTTTCGCCATGAAGCAAAACGACGAGGAAGAATGCCTTTTGTTTGCCGAGGCCGCGGCAGGAAGCCAAAACGGCAAGGAAGAGATAGACGGTGTGACCGAAAACGATATTAAAGCTGCCGGAGATTATGTGGCCGGAATGGGCATAGCTCCCGATGTAAGCGGATTTGAAACCGTCGACAAAAACGCCGAATTTTACATCGTGGGATTTACCCCTAACGGTCCTCGCGTTTGCCAGAAGTTTATTTATAAGAACACATTCGGCAACATTATCAAAAATATGCAAAAGCACCAGGACGACCTGCGCATAAGAGAAAGCATAGATAGGCAGATATATTTCGGCGGCATAAAAAGAGAGCTTGTCCTGCCCAAAAAGGGCGACGCCAAAAAATCCGACAGCCGCGATATATCGCCGCCGCTTATGGCGGGGATAATGCTCGCCGCTTTTTCCGGGTCAAAATACCCCGACGCTATGCTCTCGACGGTCATCAAGAGAATAAAGCTCGACAGTGACGACGAGAACAACAAGTATATCAAGCTAAACGACACAAGGGTGGGAATTATAAAGGCCTGCCTTAACCGAAAATATCAAACGGAGGTGATAACTATGTCGTGGAATGATGAAAACAAAAATCCCGCATATATTTGCGGAGGGCTCTTTGCGATATACGAGAGAATACAGCAAAAAAGCGCGAACGGTAAACTAAATACCACTATCAAGGATGCGTACTTCGCGTCGGCTTGTTCAAGACCGTCGACCGTAATGCCTAAGATAGCCTTACTTTCAAATTATCATTTGAGAAAGTTGGAGGTAAAGGACAGCGAGTGGTATTCCGAATGGATAAGGAGGCTCACCGACAGACTTGACGGAGGTTATCCTACAACGCTCAGTCTTGACGATCAGGGCTGCTTTATCGTAGGCTATTATCAGATGTGCAGTAAGCTTATTGCTTTAGAGAAACTTAACGAAAGGAAAGATTAAGATGGAAAACGCAATCCAAAACAGATACGAATTTGTAATGTTCTTCGACGTGGAGAACGGCAATCCTAACGGAGATCCCGACGCGGGAAACAGCCCGAGGACAGACCCCGAGACTACTATAGGTTTCGTGACCGACGTTTGCATTAAGCGTAAGATAAGAAATTTTGTCGAGCTTAGCAAAAACGGTCAGCCCGGGTACAATATCCTTATCAAGACCGACCGCGCCCTGAACGCCAAATTTACCGAGGCGTATGACGATTTGGGTCTTAAAAAGGGACAAAAAGGCGCGAATAAAGAGGACACGGCGGCCGCTCGCGATTATATGTGCGCGAATTATTACGACGTCCGCACCTTTGGCGCGGTGATGAGTACCGGCGACAACCAGTGCGGTATAGTGCGCGGTCCCGTGCAGATAAACTTTGCCAAGAGCCTTGACCCCGTGTACATTCAAGATATTTCGATAACCAGACAGGCCGTTACCACCGAAAATGATTTTAACGAGAAAAAGAACGAAATGGGCAGAAAAAGCTTTGTCTCTTACGGGCTGTACCGCGCCGAGGGATATGTGTCCGCATTGCTTGCGCAGAGCGTGACGGGCTTTTCTGAGGATGACCTCGAGTTGCTTTGGACGGCAATAATCAATATGTTTGAAAACGACAGAAGCGCCGCAAGAGGAAAGATGTGCCTGAGAAAGCTGTATGTATTTAAACACAATACCGCCCTCGGAAACGCGCCCGCTCATATCCTTTTCGACAAGATAACGACCGAGAAGATCTGCGGCGGTGCTCCGAGAAAGTTTACCGACTATGAAATAAAGGTCGACCGCAATATGCCCGACGGAGTTGAGCTTATAGAAAAGCTATGAGCGAGATTACGGTAAACATAAGGAATATACAGCACTTTATGTATTGCCCGAGACGTTATTCGCTGCTTGAGATAAACGACGACTGGTCGGAGAATTATTTTGTGGTCAAAGCAAATTTGCTGCACGAACACGTTCACGACGGCTCGCACGATTATTCAAGCAGCGAAAAGCTTGTTCGCAGCAATATTACCGTATATAACGACCTGCCCGAATACGACCTATTCGGCGTGATAGACTGCGTTGAATTTGTAAAGGACAAGTCGGGGATAAAAATAGACGGGCTGGACGGGACTTTTCGCATAAGGATAATCGAGTACAAGCCGAGAGCGCCTAAAGCGGGCGGATTTAACGATACCGACGCGATACAGGTCTTCGCTCAAAAAATATGCGCGGACAGCGTCTGGGGATGTGATTGCGAAGCGTATCTGTATTATTCTGACACAAGAAAAAGAGTAAAGCTGCCA
>CANRCU010000283.1 GCA_947629215.1 uncultured Clostridia bacterium | reverse complement strand
TTGCTTCGCAAAATCTCCACCTTACCCTTGACAACTTGCCTTGAGAAAAGTGTAACCTATCATTGACACCTTAACAGAAAAATTCGGCGTTTCTTTTTGTTTTGCTTGCATAAAAGTCTTATATATGATATAATTATCTTGGCTTAACAGTAGGTTATTGCCGCTTGGACGGTAAATCAAAACAAGGCTCCGGGAGGAAAAGAAAAATGAAATTGATGTTTGCATCTGATATACACGGTTCGGGATATTATTGCAAAAAAATCTGCGAAGCATATGCCAAAGAAAAGGCTGACAGGCTTATTTTGCTTGGCGACCTGCTTTATCACGGTCCGCGTAACGACTTGCCGCGCGAATACGACCCCAAGGCGGTCACGGCTATGCTGAACAATATGAAGAACGAAATATTTGCCGTGCGGGGCAATTGCGAGGCAGAGGTCGACCAGATGGTGCTGGAATTCCCGTGTATGGCTGATTATATGCTGCTGTTTTTAAACGGCAGAACGGTATTTGTTACTCACGGACATCTTTACAACACCGATAATCCGCCGCTTTTGAAAGACGGGGATATACTTATACACGGTCATACCCATGTACAGGTCATGGAGGAAACGGGCAATTATGTTTACATCAACCCCGGCTCGGCATCATTGCCAAAAGACGGCAGCAAAAATGCATATATGATATATGAAAACGGGGTATTTACCATAAAAGAGCTTGATGAGATGCAGCCATTTATGAGTTACGGCATATAAGGGGCGGTTCTATGTTGGTTTTGCTCAATGCGCACAATATGACGGAATGGCTTATAAAAAAATACGGCAGCGTCGTTTTGGGCGTCGGCGAAAAGATAGTTATGACTCTGCTTATCTTAATAGTAGGGAAATTTTTGATAGGTCTTATAAAAAAGGTAATTAAAAAGGCAATAAACGGCAATACATATATTTCAAAGCGTAAGGCGGAGACCATGGGAACGGTGACGTCAAGCGTTGTTAAATATATTGTCTATTTTATTCTGCTTTGCGTTATACTTAATTTTTGGGGCGTAAATACGGCATCGCTGCTCACATTGGGCGGTGTTGCGACCGTTGCCGTAGGTCTTGGCGCGCAGAGCATTATTCAGGATATAATGTCGGGCGCATTTATACTTATGGAAGATCAATTCGGTGTCGGCGATATAATCACCGCAGAGGGCTATACGGGTACGGTCGTAAGCATAGGGCTGCGTACAACGGTGTTGCGGAGCGTGGACGGAAATATGCATATCATACCGAACGGTCAGATAAAAATAGTTACAAATATGAGTAAGGAGTTTAACCGAGGTATCGTGGATATTTGCGTGGCTTATGATGAGGATACAGAGCGTGTTTTGGATGTTCTGAAAGATGAAATGAAACAGATATATGAAAACGGACATATAGAGGGTCTTATAGCCGTGCCGGTCGTTCTGGGTGTTGAAGAGCTTGGCGACAGCGGTATAAGGATAAGAATATCTGCCGACTGCAAGGTCGGTCAGAACTGGAATGTCGAACGCATGATAAGACTGAGGGTCAAAAAACGTTTTGACAAAGAGGGTATAGAAATACCCTTCCCGCAGGTGGTCGTGAGCGAAAAGAGGTGATCGTTTGGATTATACGGTAAGCGAAACGGTTAAAATGAAAAAAAAGCATCCCTGCGGCTGCGACGAATGGGAGATATTGCGCGTGGGAGCCGATTTCAGGATCAAATGCAAAAAATGCGGGCATATGGTCATGCTGCCGCGGGCAAAGTTTGAAAAAGCTGTAAAAAAAAGACTGACAAGCGATGAAACGGGAGGCGTGTCGGAATGAAAAAGTTATCTGAAAATTATTATGTCGATTATTTTGTGCTGTCTGTTGTGCTGTGGATAACAGCGGTGGCACTGGTGGTGTGTTTTATTTTTAAAATGATGCTTGGTATACTGTTTTCTGCAATTGCGGTGGCAATATTTGCGTTTATAAATTACAGGTGGTCGAAAAAAAGCCTTTTTGAAAGCCCGTATAAATATGAAAAAGCACTCAGGGACTGGAAAAAACGCAAAAATTTTGCCAAAAGACAGGGTAATCCGTTCTATGAACGCAGACCCGAAAGACCTAAAAAAGTGGCTTATATGCTGTTGCCCGATTGCTGTGCAACTATAATTGTGAGCGGTGCGTTTTTTATTATTGGGGAATTATTATAAGAACTTATTCAAAAGAAAAATTTATTTCCGACCCGAAGGGATGAGATTTGTAGCGTTTAGGCGAATTTTTGTGAAGCAAAAAACGCCGAAGCGTTAGGATTTCCGTAGGAAATCCACAAATCTCAAGGAAATACAAAATTTTTCTTACCTTAGATTGATTCTTGTAATACACACTTCGGTAACAGTATACTGTAATTATCCATCAAAGAGAAATTATTTTTGCATTACAGATACCGAACAAAAATTTTTTGACTTGTTTTTTGTAATATGGTAATATTAATACCAACAACAGGCGGTTCCGATACGGAGGATCACAAAATGAAAAAATTTAAGCTGATCTACAATCCTTTTTCCGGCGGCGGGCTTTTTAAAGAACAGCTGGACAAATTTATATATTGTATGCAGCAAAAAGACTATGAAGTGTCGGTCTTTCGCAGCTGTGAAGTGGGCGATATAGACAGGCATCTTGCGCAGACTGCCAAAGACTGGGATGCAATAGGCGTTTCGGGCGGCGACGGCACTATCAATATTGTTATAAACGGTATGATGAAAAACGGTATGCAGGATATACCGCTTGCGCTTATACCCTCCGGCACGGCAAATGATTTTTGCAACTTTCTCGGTATGCCGGCGGATATAGAGGGCATATGCGATATAAT
>CANRCU010000282.1 GCA_947629215.1 uncultured Clostridia bacterium | reverse complement strand
TAATAAAAATTTTTTGAGCCGAAACGGAGATCATTTGCGGGGCTTGCTCTCAAAGTTTAAATAAAACAGTGTCAAATATAAAGTTTTCGCTCAAGCCTTTTTCAAAAGGCTTGCGGGGTACGAGGCGGAGTCCCGCTTAACACTCATTCAGCATTTTTTAAAAACAAACAAGTATTCATGCGCAATCAGCAGAAAATTATATTTTACACTATTTGTTTTCCAATATCCCGTAGCTTTGCAGTTATGCTGTTCTTTTATAATAAGCTCTTTAAGTGTAAACCCGACATCTTGGAAAATTTTCATAACATCAAAGCTCATAGGTATCATACAACCTTTTTGTCGGGTATCTCCCATAAGAACCGCACAGAATTTTCCTTTTTTCAGCACCCGATAACTTTCGGCTGCAACGGGTTTCATTTCTTCCAAAAAATCTTTTACTTTGAGAAGGGATAAGTCTTCCGGGATCCCGTCGCTGTATTTTATTATATCGGCATATGGCGGGTGTGTGCAGATAAGGTCAACGGATTCGTCGCCCTGAAAATACAGATCACGTGCGTCGCCCTTATACAAAGACACTTTGCCTTGCGCAGGGGGATACTCAAAATCTATCTTTTCTTTGCAGCGTTTAAGCGCCTCGTCGTTGCAGTCAACACCGATTATATTTCTGTTCAGCAGCTTTGCTTCAACAAGGGTTGTGCCACCGCCCGCAAATTGATCAAGAACCAAATCGCCTTCCTGCGAATACCTAAGAATGATATTTCGCGGAATATAAGGCGACCAATTGCCGCGCCACTTACCATCATGGGTTGCCCAGTCGCCACGTTTCGGAAACGACCAGTGGGTAGTCATTTCAAGCTCAAAATCATCGGGTTCCCATTTTTTTATTTCCTTCATAATTATTTAACCTCAAAGTCTGCTCCGGTTTTCCCAAATGCTTCAAGGATGTTATCCATTGACAGCCATCTTCCCTTTTTGGTGGGATAATTGCAGTCTTCCTGACCCCAAATCCATTTATAAACTTTTAATATTGTTTCAACCGGCAGACCGATTGTATTTTTTAAGCCTAAAGTATTGATTACATCATCGGGTTCTTTACCACAGCAAGTCAGATATAAGCCATGGACCGTTTTTAATGCCTCGTCATAATCATTATCTCTTTTACGAATAATATCATCGTATAATTCGGAATGACTTATAAGCCATAATGTATTATCACTTAAGTGATAAATAAAAACCATAAAATCATTCCGACTCAGGCGACCGAAATTACGTTTGCCGCCCGGCTTGTTTATTACAATTTTATCACCGTTGGAAAGTGTTTCCACCTCATACAGCAAATACGGAATGTCAAGGAGTTTTTTCCTGAAACTGTCCTGATCACTGTTTGGTATATTCAGCACAACAAGCTGAGTATCATATCTAAAAGGCTTATTTGCCATAGCATAACCTCCAAATCATATAAGTAAATCGGGCGTATCCGGTTATTTTTATGATCCCAACGTTTCAAAAGCGACAGAATATTAATAATTGCAAATAAGCAGCTCGCTGATTGCACCTCTGCCTTTTGAATTGCTGTTTATCATTCTTGTTGCGGTAACTCTGTGTATTATAAACATTTTATAAATATCATCAAAGAAATTATCTTCTTTATTTGTATTTTTAGGATCCGAATTGCTTGCCACAATCTTGGCGCCTTTTGCGGATATTTTCTCTATAAAATGCCCAAGCTGTATTTGCTGTTCATCGCCAAACTCCGATTTTGCATAAGATGTAAAGGAAGATGTTTCGCTGAGCGGGCGATAAGGGGGATCTATGTATACGAAAGTATTATTATCGATAAAGTCGGCACAATCGCTGTAATCGCCGCAATTTATTGTAACCCCACGAAGCAGCCCGCTTATGAGAAGAATATTATCACTGTCGCATATAAGCGGTTTTTTATATGAACCCATGGGGACATTGTACAGCCCTTTGCCGTTTACACGATAAAGCCCGTTGAAACAGGTTCTGTTTATAAATATAAACAAAGCTGCTTTTTCTTCTGTTGAAGCGGCTTTTTGGATAAGCTCGTTAAACCTGTTTCTTTGGGCATAAAAATATTCTTTCCGCTTGGCATTATCCATATTCAAAAATACACTCTGCATCTCGGAAAGCATAGATATAACATTTTCGGCATTATCCCTTATTTGAATATAGGTATTTACAAGTTCCGGATTGATGTCGTTTATCATTACTTCTTTGGGTTGGAAGTTTGAAAGCACGTCAAGCAATACAGCCCCGCCGCCAACAAACGGTTCGCAGTAACGTTCAATATTGGCAGGGTATCTTTTTCTTATTTCTTCAAGCAGCTGACTTTTGCCGCCTGCCCATTTTATAAAAGGCTTTACTGTTTTATACATTTATATCATCCTAACATAGCCGAGTTATGGTTTCGATATTCGGTTTATATTATAGCATACAGCGGAAAAAAAGGCAATGTTTTTTATTTATTTAAATGGGGCTTTGCCCCATACCCCACAAGCCTTTTGTAAAAGGCTTGACCCAAAACTTTTAATAAACCCGAAAGTTTAAAAACTTTCGGGTTATTTTATACATGGGATGTTTTCGTTAGATCAATGGCACGGTTTCTCAGCCGACAGAAGGGGTCTATATGCTCATTGTTACCCCTCCGGCACTTCGTGCCACCTCCCCTTTCAGGGGAGGCTATTAACTGCAACAGTAAATATACCCTGCAATCACATAAACCTCACGGCAAATACGGAAATATAGAATACTGCTTAATTAAACATTCTTTTAAGACCCACAACCACATCAATCTCACGGCAAACACGCAAATGTTTCTCCGTTTGAGGCAAAGA
>CANRCU010000281.1 GCA_947629215.1 uncultured Clostridia bacterium | reverse complement strand
CCTGAGATACGGCATTTTCAATAAATGAAACAAAACCCGCGCTATCCCGAATGATAAGGTTGTTATATACAAAGTAGTTATATTTCATATCATTGCACTTGTACACCTTGTTTTCGGGTATGTGCGTTTTTGCTATTTCGGCATCATTTAAATTAAAGTAAGTATAAAAACTGTGTTCCGGTATATCGGGTACGGGATCGTCGGATGTCGGATCTACATGATAATAGCTGCCGTCAAGACGAACCAGATCCCATGCATGACCTGTGCCGTCCATCGAACCCGTTACTATATGGCATTCAATGCCGCAAAGACTGCACAATGCTTTGAAAGTGTAGGCATAAGCCTCGCAAACACCTTTTTTTGACGAAAGAAAATGCGAAATGCTTGTTGCATTATCGGGTATATTTCCGCTGCTTGCGGCAACGGTGTCATAGCTGTAATTTTTAACTATGTAATCATGTATTGCAAGCTCTTTTTGGTAATCGGTCATACTGTCGTTTACTATCTGCGATTTTATTTGCTTTAATGCCGATATTGTTTCCAGAGATTCAGGCTCTAAGCGGGTTTCAAGGCTTGGGTCATCTATAGCCGCCGCAATGGCAAAACTGTCGTCAAATGAAAATGTGTAAGTCATATATGCTGTCGAACCCCATTGTTCACCTTGAGAAGTAATGCTGTATTTGCCTTTTTCAAATTTTTGTATATCATAATCGGTATTGTTGTAATTATTTATTTTAAGTTTAAATATCGGTATAAGATTGTCACGAGCATCGGTCAGCAGCGAAAAAAACTCATCAGGCGAGTTTACGGTTATTTCATTGCTGAAATCCGGTATACTTACCGATGTGGTATTTTCCACAGCCGTTGTCTGCGCCGACGCTGTGGTTTGCGCTGTGGTTTGTGATGTTGTTTGCTCCGATGTGGTCGTTTTATATTGTCCCGTGATTCCGCAGGCGCTCAGAAATGTTGCCGCGCATAAAATAAAAGTGGTAAATTTGCTGTTCATATGCCCTCCATAAAAATTCGGTTGTTTTTGATAGTGTTTACATATTTCATCTCTTTTTCGTTAAGGCGTCTGTATCTGCCTGTCGGCAGTGTTTCGTCCAGAACGATCTCTCCGAAAGATATTCTTTTCAGAGTAATGACTTTACCGCCGAAAGCGGCAAACATTTTTTTGACCTGATGAAACTTACCTTCGGTAATTTCTACGGAAAACACGGTATTGTCTTGGTTTTCCTCTATAAGGCAGAGTATGGCGGGACGGAAGGTCGTGCCGTCATCCGCGGTAATGCCCTGTGCAAAATTTTCGGCAAGCTCTTTGCTGTAAGAAAGTCCGCTGACGCAGGCAATATATTTTTTTGTGACGTGATTTTTCGGCGAAAGAGTTTTGTGCGCAAAATCTCCGTCATTGGTCAGTATTATAAGCCCCTCTGTGTCTATGTCGAGCCTGCCTGCCGGAAAAAGCCCTTTATGTTCTTCTTTTATAATGTCTGTAACCGTTTTATGTGTCTTATCGTCGGTTGCGCTTATGACCCCGCGCGGCTTATTCAGCATTATATAGACATATTTTTCAAGGACAAGCTTTTTGTTGTCAAGCATAATGTCGGTACAGTCATCGTCGACCTTCATGCTTTCGTCGGTAACGGTGATACCACCGACCGAAACTCGTTTTTGCCGTATCAGTTTTTTTGCCTGACTGCGTGTGGCTGCGCCGCAGTTTGACAAAAATCTGTCTAATCTTATTTTTGCCATTTTATCTCCGATATTATTCTGTATTTGTATTTTTACAATAAACATTATATCATAAAAATTTTGATTTTACAACTTTTATCCAAAATAAATTATACTTCGAAAATAACGAAAAAATGAAAAAATAATTGAAAGATGTTAAATAATATGATACAATGTAGATAACGGATAAAATTTTATCCGCAAATGAAATTTTTAAATGCCAAGGTATATCCTTTGGCGAGGAGGAGCAATTATGGCAGTTATAAAAGAAGCAATTGTTTTAAACGATGATAATACATTAAGTTTTGGCAATTATGAGATAGCAGACAAGCAAAAAGTCGAATTTGAAGCAAACGGCAACCTTTATAAAGTAAGAACACATAAGGATGTTACGCGCCTTTCAAAAAACACTCAGCTTTTGTTGGAAACAGTTCCAGGTGCAACAGTACATCACCTTAAAGTCACCGAAAAAGAAGTTACCTTTGAAATAGAGGGCAACGGTGGTACTCAGGTAACACTTGAGCTTGAAAATGACAGCCATTATACTATATATATAGATGATGTGAGTATTGCCAATACCGCAACAAATTTTGCGGGTAAGATCAGTTTCGGTATGGAACTTGGTTCGGCTTTGCAGAGCGTCAGGATAGAAAAACACTGATGGCGGCAAAAACACGTTATGTCTGCTCAAACTGCGGATACGAAACAATAAAATGGTTGGGCAGATGCCCCGATTGCGGCGCATATTCGACCTTTAACGAGGAGATCCCACAGGCGGAAAATAAGAAGACCGCTTCGGCAAGGGTACTTAAACCCGTGAAATTGCATGAGATAGCCGCCGACAGTGGCGGTAGAACAAAAACGAATATCCGCGAATTGGATATTGTGCTTGGCGGCGGTTTTGTACAAGGCTCTATAACTCTTGTCGGTGGGGATCCCGGTATAGGCAAAAGTACACTGCTGTTGCAGATATGCCAAAAGCTTGAAGAAAAAGGCAAAAAAATACTCTATGTGTCCGGGGAGGAGTCGACCCAACAGATAAAGTTGAGGGCTGTGCGCCTTGGCGTAACGGGCAAAGAGTTG
The DNA here is from genome assembly GCA_947629215.1 of uncultured Clostridia bacterium. GTDB lineage: Bacteria > Bacillota > Clostridia > Lachnospirales > CAG-274 > RGIG4310. The sequence continues at coordinate 104 of CANRCU010000281.1, read as the reverse complement.
CTTTTGCTTGCGGAAACAGATGTAAATTCGATAGTTTCCACGGCGTCCGAGATAGCGCCCGATATGCTTATAATAGATTCGATACAGACTATGTATCTGGATAA
>CANRCU010000280.1 GCA_947629215.1 uncultured Clostridia bacterium | reverse complement strand
CTCGGGCTGTTCTTCTTCAAAAACCGTTTTCAGTTTTTCAAAGTCACGTATATCACCGATAATGCTTTTCATATTGTTTTCAAGCCCCGAAATGCCAAAAAGGTCTGGTACAGTCGGCGGTTCCAAGCTGTAACCCACAACATGAGCACCTGCATTCACAAGCATTTTACAAAGCCACGTACCCTTAAAACCGGTATGTCCTGTAACCAATACACGTTTTTCCTTATAAAATGATAGTTCCATTTAGTCCTCCCAGATTTTCCACGGTGCTTTACCCGAAGCCCAGAGTTCTTCAAGCTTGTCTTTTTCACGCTTGGTATCCATACATTGCCAGAAACCGTTATGATAATAACTTTTTAACTGCCCTTCGGCTGCAAGGCGTTTCATAGGTTCCTGTTCAAAAACTGTTTTGTTTCCCTCTATGTAATCAAATATTTTAGGATTGCAAACCATAAAGCCGCCGTTTATAAGAGAAACATCTTCATCATCTTTTTCACGAAAGGCGGTAATGGTATTGTTGTCGTCTACATCTAAAATACCTTTTTGTTGCGCAAGACTCACCGCTGTAAGTGTAACAGTCTTGCCATGAGATTTGTGGTATTCTATAAGCTTGGTTATATTTACATCGGATACAGCATCACCGTATGTAAGACAAAAAGGCTCGTCGCCTACATATTTTTGAATACGCTTTATTCGTCCGCCGGTCATTGTGTTAAGACCTGTATCCACCACCGTAACTTTCCAGCGTTCTGCTCGTTTGTCGTGAACAATTATCTCGTTACCGTTTGTAAAGTCAAAAGTTATATCGGATGTATGCAAAAAGTAATCCGAAAACCATTCCTTTATAACATGCTGCTTGTAACCCGCACATATAATAAACTCATTTATGCCGTATGCATAATAACCTTTCATTATGTGCCAGAGTATAGGCATCTCTCCAATCTCGATCATAGGTTTGGGTTTAAATGCGGATTCTTCGGATATACGCGTACCAAAGCCTCCGGCAAGTATTACAGATTTCATATTAAGCTCCTATAATTTTTATATAAGTTATATAATTATTATTTTATTAAACAACCTAAAAAAGCAATACACAAACAGAAAAAAATCATAATCCCAAGTTATTATACATTTTTTAAATTTGTTATCGCTTATTTTTATGTAAATATATCTCCATTCAAGTCTTTTAAAAAATATCCACAAAACCCTAAAAAGTATGCTTTTTAGGAATGATTTTTTTGTGCATACTTCACAACTATTCGTTATTCATTATAATTTGTTATTGTGAAAATGTCAACATAAAATTGCATTTTTAAATGTAGAAAAACAAATCTTTTTCAATTATAGATTTTAGGAATAATGCACAAATGCATATACGTTCAAAACAAGCTTATTTACTTGTTTTTTTCTTATTTTTACTTTTTACGAATATAAAAAACAGGCAGAAAATTTCTGTTAAAACAGACTTTTCTGCCTGTCAAAAATATTCGTACTTTGCTTACGTCGGGTTCTTTCTTTGACTTTGTTCCCTAACCTTTAGTCTGCAACGACAAATTTACTTGCACCATATTATTTACCTGCAACACTTAATTTACCGCACAACACGGACGGAGAACCGAAACTGCCCGAATCAAATTTCAGGTCGCTACCCACTTCTACAATATTTTTTATAAGCTCAAAATAGTTGCCCGCAACGGTTATTTGTTCCACAGGCTCGGCTATTTTGCCGTTTCTCACCCTGAAACCCGACGATAAAAGCGAAAAATCGCCCGATATTTTGTTTGCGCCCGCATGCAGCCCCATAAAATCGGTTATAAGCAGACCGTCACCCATTTCACGGCACAATTCTTCCTCTGTTTTTTTGCCCGGGCTTATAAAAATATTTGTTGCAGATGTTCCCACACTGTCTTTAAACGACGTTTTAAACCCATTACCCGTAGGTTCTTCGCCTGCGGCTGCGGCAGATCTCAGATTATGCAAAAACATTTTAAGCACACCGTTTTCTATAAGTACATTTTTTCGTGTCGGCACGCCCTCACTGTCAAATGCCGTAGTTGCAGCGCCGTTGTTCATATGCGGGTCGTCAATAAGCGTTATACAGTCCGCCGCTATTTTTTCGCCTTTTTTGCCTTTAAGCAAAGAAAAGCCCTTTTGCACGTTTTCTCCGTAAAATCTGCCTATAAAGCAGCTAAGCAGAGCCGACGACGCCTCGTTTCGCAAAATAACATCATACATACCCGTTTCGGGAATGACTGCCCCGAACATCTCCACCGTTTTTTCGACCGCCTCAAGCGCAAGTTTCTCGGCATCGTCGGCTTTCAGTCCGGTATAAAAAGCAAAACTGCCGTTTTCTTTGGTTTCGCCGTTTTCCTCGGCAACGCAATCTATATAAGCCACAATATAATTTGATTTTTCGCTTATATCCAACCCCGAAGTGTTGCCTATCGACACATAGCTTTCGCCGACGGATACCGTGCTTGTCAGCACGTTTTTTATGCGTTTGTCCGCATCTAAAGCCGTTTTTTCCATTTTAAGGGCAAAATCCGTCATTTGCTCTGCCGTTATTTTGCCGATATTTTCGTTATAAGTGGAAAGTTTTGCATAAACAGCGTCCTTGCCGTCATAAATAAACTCTTTGTCATCGGAATCTATTAACTCCGCATTTTGCCATGCGTTCTCTATTATCTCGTCTATTAGCCCTTCATCCGTGGTTTCACTGTAATAATAGCCCATACTGCCGTTTTTTGAACCCCTGAACGAAAAACCGCCCGTATCGCTGTACTGATATTTTTCAATATTGCCGCCATAGACATTTATTTTCCGCCCCGCATTGGAGCAATAAAAAAATTCGGCGCTTTCAAAGCCCTTTTACCGCCTGCTGGGCGCGGAGGCGGGCTGGTTCGCGGCGCGCATGATCCTGTGGCT
>CANRCU010000279.1 GCA_947629215.1 uncultured Clostridia bacterium | reverse complement strand
AAAAGATACTTTTCGCCGAAAAAAATATTGTAGAGCTTTTTGGCTGCGAAACTTTTGACGAATTTATGGAATATGTCGGCGGTACATTCAAAGGTATGGTACATCCGGACGATCTGTATAAAATAGAAAATCAGATACAGGCGCAGACGCTTTTCGGCGAAAAAAGGCATGATTATGTGCGCTACCGCATTATTACAAAACAAGGCGATGTGCGTTATGTCGAGGACTTCGGGCATTTGCTGCACCGTGACAACGGCAAGAGCTATTTTTATGTTTTTATCGTAGATGTGGACAGGGACGAATTTTTAAGCAGAATGCATATTTCATATGCCGAGGCGGAGGTTCTTTCCAAAAATCAGGAAACCGACCAGCTTACAGGTCTGCTCAATATGTCGTTTTTCTATTATAAAGTGCAGCTGTTTCTTTCCTCGCCCGAAAGCAGACGAAAGAGTATATCATTTGTGCATTTTGATATACCCAATTTTAAACTTTATAACGAAAACCACGGTTTTAAATTGGGCGATGAGCTGCTTTGTGATATGGCAAAATGCATAATAGAGAATTTTGCGGATTCCACAATAGCAAGGTTTTCGGACGATCACTTTTTTGTATGCACCTTCGGCGATAAAAATGAAATTGTTTCAAGGGTGAAATCGGTATACAGAAAAATGATGCTTTCGGACGATATAAATAAAAGGGTACGTATAAAGGCAGGTATATATTATCTTGACGACAGATGCGCAGAAGTCGGTCTTGCTTGCGATCACGCACGTCTTGCCTGCAACAGCATAAAGAATCGTCACGATATATACTATTGCATATATGACGATATGTTGCGTGAAAAGCTGAGGAAACAGCAATATGTTGTGGACAATGTGGAAGAAGCCATAGAGAAAAATTATATAAAAATTTATTATCAGCCTGTCATAAGGGTAAGAACAGGCGAAATATGCGGTTATGAAGCGTTGGTAAGGTGGATAGATCCGACTTTTGGTATGCTCTCACCTGGTGATTTTATAGAAACGCTTGAAAGATTTCATTTGATACATTTGGTGGATAAATATGTTATAAAGAAGGTCTGCGAGGATTATAAGGCATTGCTTGAGGCAGGTGAACCGATCGTACCCGTATCCGTAAATATTTCAAGGCTTGATTTTGAACTCTGCGATATATTCGGTATATTGGAGGAAACACGCAAAAAATATGATATGCCGAGAAGTATGATAGATATTGAGATAACAGAAAGCGCTTTGAATAATAATGTCGGTTATATCAAGACCGAATGTGAAAAAATGCACAAATTGGGTTACAGTATCTGGCTTGATGATTTTGGCAGCGGTTATTCGTCGCTGAATACTTTAGCCGAATATGACTTTGATGTGCTTAAAATGGATCTGGTGTTTCTCAGAAATTATGATACAAACCCCAAAACAGAGGTACTTATGACATATATTGTAAAAGGTGCTATGGAAATGGGGCTTCCGCCGTTGTGTGAGGGCGTTGAAACGGAAGAACACTATATGTTCCTTAAACAAATAGGCTGTGAACGCGCACAGGGATATTATTTCGGCAAGCCAATGCCAATGGAGGAAAGCAGGGCTTTTACATCCGGTAAAGGTATGAAGTGGGAAAATTATGAGGATAAATAAAGCTAATTATAACATTTAATGTAAAGGGGTGTCGCCAAACGACACCCCTTTGAATGAAATGCAGGTATTTCATTCAGCTTTTTTACAATGAATAAAGAGGCTCGTGCCGACCGTTGGTCGGCGCATAAAGCATCGCTAATTTCCTGCGGAAATAACGCTGGACTCACTCTTTTCGGATATTAGTCTGCCTGCGGTGTCGCTAAAACCCTTTGGGTTTTACGCTGACGACGCCAAAGTTACTTAGAAAAATTATGCAAGTAACTTTTATCTAAAAATTCACTTTTTAGCAAATAGTTTAGTTTTGCGACAGCATCTTTATTATATTTATAAATATCATTTATGGTGGTGACCGCAGTCGTGGTCGTGATGGTGGTCGTGATGGTGATGATGACCGCAGTCACAATCGTCATGCTCGTCATCGTCGTCCATATCTATATTTAACAGCCCCATATCGTCAAGAGCTTCAAGCACATTGCCTATTGCCACCGTTCGGGTGTTGCTGTCTTTTATACCTTCAAGAGCGTAGATGATGTAGTCCTCCAACTCATTTGGCGTTATCTCAACGGGAAGTTGTGAAATAAAGCGTTGTTTAAGCAGTTTTTTTCTTGCGGGTGAAAGTTTGCTGCATTTATCGTCGATCATTTTTACAATATCCTTCACAGCGCTGTCAATTTCCTCAATGGTAGCATGACGCAAGTCGGTTTCATCAAACAGTGTAAGACAATCGGTCAGCTCAAGCATATATTTGCGTGAAACGGTATTATAGACTTTTAAAATAAGCTCCGTATCATCGGATAGTTTACCTGCCTGTTTTGATGTAGCATGATAGTGCAAAGCATCCTGCAAAGTGTCCTCATAATCGCGTGATTCGGCAAACAGCTGCTCTATAAGGTCGGAGCTTTTTTCTATTATCGAATCGACATACATTTCGGGCATTTCTGAGTTGAGCATATCAACACACGAATAAAGCAGGTCTTTTATAACAAGATTGTCATAGGTAGCATATGTTTCGTCAATTGAAAACGTTGATAAAATATCCAGATAGTTGAGTATGTTGAAACATACGTTCATTATTTCTTCTATATCGTCAAGTTTATTGCAAATATCCAACACCATATCGCAGTGTTCTTGATATTTTTCTTCATCATCGGGCGAAACATCTTCGGATATAAGCTCGTCAAGGCTTTCGGCTATCAGAGGAAAATATTTTCCGTATTCGGTGACCGAGCGTGGGTCAAACTGAGCTGAAAAATTCAGTTTGCTGTTTTTTATAAAA
>CANRCU010000278.1 GCA_947629215.1 uncultured Clostridia bacterium | reverse complement strand
TTACCGTTTTCCTTATCCCTTCTTCAAGCTTAGTCTGAACGATATCCCCGAACTCGCCGCGCAGCTTGTCCGTGTTGAGCGAATACCGCAGGTCGTGACCTTTTCTGTCCTCTGTGAAGATGATCTGCGATTCGGGTATGTTCAGTTCTTTGCATATCAGCTTTACTATGTCTGTGTTCGTCCTCTCACAGCCGCCGCCTATGTTGTATATCTCGCCGTATCTTCCGCCGTGTATTATTTTGTCTATCGCTTTGCAGTGATCCTCAACATATATCCAGTCGCGGATATTCTTCCCGTTTCCGTATATCGGCAGCCGCCGACCGCTCAGCGCATTTATCGTCATGAGCGGTATCAGCTTTTCGGGGTACTGATAAGGACCGTAGTTGTTTGAACACCGCGATACGGTGACGGGCAGTTCGTATGTCCGATAGTATGCTAAGGCTAAAACGTCCGCGCTTGCTTTTGACGCCGAATAGGGCGAACTGGCGCGTATCGGGGAATCCTCCGTAAAGGAAAGGTCGGGTCTGTCAAGCGGAAGATCGCCGTATACCTCGTCCGTGGAGACCTGATGGAAACGCTTTGTCCGATATTTTATGCAGGCGTCCATAAGCGTCTGCGTGCCGATGATATTTGTACGGGTAAAAATATCGGGAGAACGTATGCTGCGGTCAACGTGCGATTCCGCCGCAAAATTTACCACTATGTCGGGACGCTCCTCGTCAAATAATATATCTACCGATTTTTTGTCGCAGATGTCCGCTTTTACAAACCGAAAATTCGGATCGTCCATAACGCTTTTAAGCGTTTCAACATTCCCCGCATATGTGAGTTTATCAAGACAGATTATCCGACAGCCGGGGTATTTTTTCATCATGTAAAAAATGAAATTTGAACCGATAAATCCCGCGCCGCCTGTTACTATTATCGTCATATTTTTTCTCCCCTTTTTTTCAATGGTAATTGCTTGCAATTACCCTATTCTATCGTTATTTTTTCAACGCAGGCAGCCTCGCCCATATATATCGTCATACCGACAAGCTGTTGACCGCCTTTTGCCAAAACGGTTTCGGGAATGTCTATCGCATGAAGCGAAAAATCATCGCAGGCGTTTGACGGCTCGGCTTTGAAAGAAACCTTTTCTCCGCCGAAGTCAATGGTGAATTCGGTCGGGGTCATCGACGCTGCCGCCGAAATTATCACGCGCTTTTTGCCGTTAAGATCAATGCCGCCGTAATAGCATTTTGCGCTCCAGCCTGTCGATCTTATGTAATGCCTGTGCAGCCTTTTTGAATAGCATATCCGTATATTTTCGCCCGACTCAAAGCTTTGCGCTTCAAATTCGCATGGTCTTGCGCCGATATTTTCTCCCTCGATATAAAGCGTACATTCTCCCGCAATATCCGCGCTGCTGCGTGCCGCGAAAAATTGATACTCTCCGCTCTCCAATATCATTCTGCCGCCGCGCAGGTCATAGACCTTAAGCGCGTGGTCGGGTATGTCAACAAACGCCGAGAGCGTTTCGCCCGCTTTTACAAATACTCTGTCAAAGCCGCACAGCTTGACCGTAGGACGCGAGAGCTGCGAATTATTCATGCTGTAATATATCTGCACAATTTCCGTTCCGTCAAAGCATGAATCGTTTTTTATCTTAAAGTTTACGCGCGTGCAGCCGTCAAGCCGCCGTGCGGATATATCCGAATATTCGTAATGCGAATAGCTTAGTCCGTGACCGAACGGATAAAGCGGCTTGCCCTTGAAATACATATATGTAGCCTGATTTTTTTCTATGTTGTACTCTTTGATGTCATGCAGGTCGTTGTCGCTTGCATACCATGTCAGCGGCAGCCGTGCGGACGGGTTATTTTTTCCGCTTACCGTCTCAGCAACTGCCGTTCCGAGATACGCGCCCGCGTGAGAGGTATAAAGTATGGCGGAGAGCTTTTTATCCTCCTGAGTTATCGCATAAGGATAGCTTGAAACAAGCACCATTACCGTTGCGGGGTTGTTCTCGCAGAGTATTTGCGCTATGCCCTGCTGAATGTCAAGAGCTATGGTTTTTCGGTCAAAGCATTCCTTTGCCGTTTGCAGCGGGTGATTGCCGACACAGAATATTACCGCGTCATTTTCCCTTGCTATCTTTGCCGCACGCTGACTGCCCGAAGAAACTGTCTCGGCAGTAAACATGACCTCATTCGTTTCGCATTTTATACCGCTCGGCGTTATTTTTCCGTCACTGCCGCAGCAAAGCCTGCTTCCGAAAAGTTCTTGGATAAGTATTTTATTATGCTCGGTCACGGCGGGGAAAAAGAAGAGCGTTTCGCGCGTGAACCAGTCGTATATGACCGAATTATGCAGCTTTAAACAGCCGTCTGCTCTTACATACCGTTTATATTTTACCGAAAAAAGACTGTTCCAGTTTTCGCCGCGCTTTTGCAGTTCAAAAAGTTCCGACTCGCCTATGCTTTCAGCATCCGCGATAATATCGCCGTTATCCTTTGCGGATAAATATCTGCCGTTGCCCGCTTTTATCGCGACTATATCCCAAAGGCTGTCGCAGGTTATCCTGCTTTGGGGAAATTCCTGCTTAAACCCTTCGACGATGGAAATATCCGCCGAGGAAATGCCCGTATACCAGTCCATGTGATTTTCATTTGCGAGCGCACCGACCACCGCTATGCTTTCGGGCGGTTTTTTAAAGGGCAGCAGACCGTCATTTTTCAAAAGGCATACCTGTTCGAGCGCGGCTCTTTTGTTTGCCGCCTTATGCTCGGGGCAGTCTATCACCGAGCTTGAAATGCTGTTAAAGGCGCAGTCCTTATCGAACTGACCGAGCCTTACGCGGGCGTACAGAGAATTAAACAGCGTTTTATCTATATCATTTTCCGTTATCCTTCCCTCGTCAAGCGCACGCCTTGCGGCGTTTTTTACAAGTGCGGCGTCATCGGTCATTATATCGC
>CANRCU010000277.1 GCA_947629215.1 uncultured Clostridia bacterium | reverse complement strand
AAATGTACAAGACTGTGTTGGAGAGCAACAACATTGTAAGCCGCTCGGATTATGAGTACCTCAAATCTGTCGTTGCCGACACGCAGAAAAAAGCTGCACCCCTCAAAGAGCACTTCGAGAGGTGCAGTCAGCTTTATGAATTGTATTCGGAAATTGTCAAGACATACTACGAGATTTCAAAGGGGGATTACATAGCGAGACTTGTAGAGGAACAGCGCAAAGCCACAGAGGCTGAGAAACGAAAACCCGACAGGGACAACCGGATATAACTAAAGCCTCTATTCTATGTGGTCGTCATAGGATATATAATTCCCATCAAGTACGAAATAACTTTTTAAACAGTTGATATATCAAGCGCTGCTTCGTATATCAACTTTTTTCTTTCTTGCAGACCGTATTTTATATAACATAATCAAAAAATTCCTCAATTTCTACTTTTGCGTTGAGCGGGACTTGATCGTGCAAAATAATGCTCGGTATGTCAATATTGCCGTCCTTCTCCTCTTTGTTTTCAGGGGTTCAGTGCAGGCGCAGAGTTTCCTTTTCCATACAACATCGACGAGCCCTCTGCGAAATTCGCCTTAGATGCAATTTTTCAGTTTATGGCGGCAAACGGCGTTATAATAATCAAAGTCCTGGGAGGCTACATTACCGAAATACCGGACGAAAAATCGCTCGTGCAGATTCATTCGCCTGCCGCGTGAATTTATAAAAGTATTGTCCACACGGGCGATGAGTTCAGAAAAGGTGATGTTTTGTGCGAGATAACTGACACCTTGGACGGGAGCGTTATCCGAAAAATTTCCGCGCCTTCGGACGGGATTGTGTTTTTCCGCTACAACCGCCCGCTGGAGTTTGAAAAAACAGTGCTGTATAAAATTATCCCGATTTGATTGGTAAATCATATATACTGTCTATAATAACTAAATCTTGTTATTATTTTTCAATAATACTTGAAGTGTACTATAATTTTTTAAAGGAACTCGTGAGCCTCCTTCATATAGGTATAAAGTTAATTTGTAAAAATAATAAGTCCACTTACGCATATCGTACAAAATAGCTAAAATTTTGCCAGTATTTTGTTAAATATCACTATTGACTTGACTCTTGGGAGTATGATATAATAATAATTGTAATAACTTAACAATTTTAATCTCAGAATTATGCAAAAATGTCAATTAGGCTTAAGATGTACTGTTTCACGCTGATTTTTCTGACAAGGCAAATTGGCGAAGCAAATTCAGTTGTTAAGAGTGAAACATAAACCGTCGTTGTCGATTGACGTGTTCTGAAAGAAAAAATTTTTAGGAGGTTTTTATTATGAAGAAATTGGTAAAAAAGATTGTTGCATTAGGTCTGGCAGTGACAACAACATTGACACTTGGTACTGTTGCAAACGCAGTTACTGATTATTTTACCGGTACTAGTGGTTACAAGTTGGAATTTAAGATGAGCGTAAGTACTTCCGTTCTTTCAGGTTCCGCATATTTGCTTGATGTAAATGTGAATGAGCTTGGTGACAAACCGTATTATTATCCCTCGCTTTATGTAAAAGGGGTTCTTTACGGGAACGGTTCCACAAACAGCGCAAACGAACAAACCTTTAAAAACGCAATTAGTGGACATGTTTCTGTGAGTCGCGGCACAGGAGATTGCAACGGAAAAGGTTATGGCAATTTCCTCGCCTATGGGAACACAGCTTACGGTGATGTGTATGGCACGTTGTATAATTAATAAAAAAATTTAAAATTATTTTTCCGAATGTGATAAGTATACATATAAAATTATGTTCATGTATATTTATTACATTCGGCGTTTTTGTGTTGGACTTTTTAGGGTGGAGGCTTAAAAATTTGTGGGAAATAAGGTTCTTTATACTTTTTTGATTTTTGCGTTTTTGTTGGTATTGAGCGGCTGTGCGAACGAAACTTTGCGTAATTCGGCTGAAACGGCAACAACTTCAAGTGTGCCAACTTCGATTGATAACGTAACCGATGACACTGGCGCAGGAAACGGCTCATATATGGCGCACATGAATTTTGTTGAACGGAAAGCTTCCGAAAACGGCGCAAGTGAATATGTTCCTATTTTAGACGGGATCGTGTATAACGGCGGGACGTTGGATCTCTATGCGGAGTTTCTTTTTTCAGGAGACCGAAAAAACGTCAAAAGTATGGACGCTGCGGCGCTTCTTTTCATTGATGGTTATATACAGGAGTTTTCCCTTGAAAACAGTGAACCCGCGCTTATACAAAACTTAACTGTTCCAAACAAAGAAACGGCACGAATACATTTAAGCTGTATTCCGACAACTTATGATGAAAATTCGGATAAGCATACAATTATCGCGGTAATTCTCCCAAAGTGGCAGGCGGGTTTGGGGAATTTCGTGAGAGATACGGCTGTCATGGCGGTCGGCAGGGAAATTGCCTTAAATAAGATAAACGTGCCCGAAGAAAACCGCATTGTTAAAATGGGAACAAGAGAAAAGACAGGTTGGGACGTCAGTCACACCGAGCTACCGTTTGAACAGGACGGCTCAAAAACAAATATTATTTTTCATTGTTTTGATCAAGGAGAAACAAATTGCTATATCCTTTGCGATGGAAAGCTGTTTTCTCAAGATGAAAAATTTATTTTTGCCGCTGACAATCAAGCCTCGGATACATCATATTTCGGTGTTTCATTAAACGATTCGGATGTTGGAAAACCGTTGTATGTGTTGTATATACCGAAGAACTATGACGGCTCGGCAATTGTCGAACGAACCTGCAATTATGTCTGGGAATAAATTCATCTAAATTAAGAGGGGTAATTACCATGAAAAAATTCATCTCATTTATTTTATCGGTATGTTTATTTGCAACGGCTTTGTGCGGGTGCGAAAACGCCCAAAACGGCGAAAATTATTTCGGAGGAAAGGGCGAATTTTCCGATAACGGCGGGGTTTTGCGCGATGATA
>CANRCU010000276.1 GCA_947629215.1 uncultured Clostridia bacterium | reverse complement strand
TCTGGGTCAAGGGCGAAACGAGCGGGCATTTTCAGTATGTGAAAGAGATAAGGTACGATTGTGACAAAGATACGCTGCTTTTGCTTGTGGAGCAAGTCGGGGCTGCCTGTCATACGGGAAATTATTCGTGCTTTTACAGAAAACTTTAGTCAAAAGGGGTAATTTATGAGCATTCCGAAATATGTTGAAGTTGAAAACTGGATAAAAGACGGGATATACAGCAATCATTTTAAAAAAGGCGAGAAAATACCGTCGGAAGCGGAGCTTATGCAGCAATTCGGATATTCGCGGCAGACGATAAGAACGGCTTTGGGAAATTTGGAAAGAATGGCTCTTTTGAGGAGCGTTAAGGGCAGCGGGACTTTTGTGGCGCACGAGAATCCGTTGACCGCCAAAAAAACGCTTGAAATAGGGTTGATACTCAACGACCTTAATTCAAAGGGGCAGTATGAGATAGTCAGCGGTATAAAAAGCGTGCTTGAAAAATACAACGCCAAGCTCTTTACGGCGGTGACGCACAATCGGCACGACTGCGAGGCGGACGTGTTGAGGAAGATGATAGACGGCAATTTAAGCGGTATTATTGCGGAAGGCACAAAAACGGGCTTTCTGAACCCAAATCACGAGGCTTACAAGAAAATAGCGCGAAAGATACCCTGCATATTTCTGCAAAGCGCTCCGCCGATGTTCAAAGCGCCTATTATGGCTGTTGACGCCGAAAAGGCGGGGTATATGACGGTCAGGTATTTTTTGGAGATGGGGCATAAAAAGACCGGGGCTATACTGCGGGCGGACGATATGCTTTCTTACAGATATTACTGCGGGGCTATAAACGCCATGTATGATGCGGGGATAGTGCCGTCGGACAAGCGGGTCATGTGGTATCATTACGAGGAGTTTGAGGACGTTTTTGAATGCGCGATGAACCGTATATTTTTTAAGTATCTGTATGACTGTACCGCCGTTGCCTGTGAGAACAGCTGGGTGGTGAAAAAGCTTATAGGCTCTTTGCAGCGTGTGGGTGTGAAGCCGTTTGACGATATTTCGATATTGTCGCTGGATGATGATGACTATGCGGCTGAAAATAATATAAGCGCCATGAGTTATGACAGGTTTGAACTGGGCGCAAGGGCGGCGAGGGCGTGTCTGGGCATACATAAGCCGTCGGACAGGGAAACCGTATTTTTGGAACCAAAGATAATAAGCAGGGGTTCCGTACACAAGGGTGAATAGAGGTACAGTTGCTCCGAAAAGGAGGATATATGAATAAAAAGAAAGGCGTCGGAAAAGTGCCGTTAAGGCTGTTTTTGAATTTTATGTGGGCGATAATTCGGTTTGTGTTGTTTGCGGTGGGTCTGCTTTTTGTTATATACAGTGTTGCAACGCTGACTTATTCAAATTTCAGCGCCGCTCAGCCGATACTTATAGGCGTAGGGATCGCGTTTATACTTTTAGTTGTATTGCCAAGGAGCAATTTTAAAAGATATTATGAGGAGATAATGAAGGTCTGTCTGACGGCGGCGCTGTTCATACTTGCCGTTATTATATTTTGCGGACCTGCGCCCGCAGACGGAACGGAGGATGCGGTGATCGTACTCGGGTGTGCGGTAAAAGGCGAAAAACCGAGCAACACGCTATATGCGCGCACGGCGGCGGCGACAAGGTATTATAAGATGAACTCTAAGGCTGTGTTTGTGCTTTCGGGCGGGCAGGGATCGCAGGAGAGTATATCCGAGGCGGAGGCGCTTGAAAGGGTGTTGTTGGAATGCGGAATACCGAAGGAGCAGCTTATAAAAGAGGAAAGGGCGACGAGTACGAGTGAGAATTTTGCTTATTCAAAGGCTATTCTTGACGAATATTTTGACGGAGAGTACAAAACGGCTTTTGTGACGAATGATTTTCACAGTTATCGGGCAGGGAAGATAGCGAAGTTTCGGGGGTTTGAAAATGTGACTGTGGTCGAAGCGAGGACGCCGATAAGTTCTGTGCCGTTGTGTTATGTGAGAGAGGTGTTTGCGGTTATTAAGTTGTGGATATTACATAGTTAGTTGAATGAACAGCTTTGCTGTTCATTCAGGATTTTTACAAGGTATAAAGAGATTCGTGCCTCCCGTTGGTCGGCTCACTCTTTTTTATTTGAATAAAATGCAAGCATTTTATTCAGTTTTTTTACAAGGTATAAAGAGATTCGTGCCTCCCGTTGGTCGGCTCACTCTTTTATATTGAATGAACAGCTTTGCTGTTCATTCAGGATTTTTACAAGGTATAAAGAGATTCGTGCCTCACTTCGTTCGGCGACTCCCTCTTTTCCTCGGACGGGCAAAGCCCGTCCTGCGGATTTAAGTCTGCGACGCTTGAGTTAGTTGAAAACGAATTTGATTGTGAGTGAGGATTTAAGGTTTTGGTGTTTTTAGTTAATTGCAAACGAATATATATGTTTGGTTTTACAAATAAAGTTTTTTATGGAGGGGGTTCATTTCTTAGACCCCTCCGGCACTTACGTGCCACCTCCCCTTACAGGGGAGGCTATAAAACAGCAACCGTTCAGCTCCTGAAAGGGGAGGTTATAAAGCGGCAACCGTTCAGCCCCTGAAAGGGGAGGTTATAAAGCGGCAATCGTTCAGCCCCTGAAAGGGGAGGCTGATTAGCCGTTTTTTCCAAAGCCGCCCCTGAAAGGGGAGGTGTCGGCGAAGCCGACGGAGGGGTCGGGAGAGATGATTTTTTACCCCTCCGGCACTTACGTGCCACCTCCCCTTACAGGGGAGGCTATAAAGCGGCAATCGTTCAGCCCCTGAAAGGGGAGGTTATAAAGCGGCAACCGTTCAGCCCCTGAAAGGGGAGGCTGAACAGGGTCAACAGAGGCAAAACAGAAAAATCTGTTGTTTTTTTGAGATGAAGGCAAAAAATTCGAAACTTTTATGGTTATATTATTTACCGGTAGGAGGGGTAAAAAATGTATTTAGTCGATTATCATATTCACACAA
>CANRCU010000275.1 GCA_947629215.1 uncultured Clostridia bacterium | reverse complement strand
CGTTGCTCTGTCGGCTGAGTTTGTTTACGATCGCTGCTGCTGCAGTGGCGACGACCCTCTTGAGGCTGCGTCGGTCAACGTTACTATCGGTCTGTTCGCCATTGTCAAGCTCTTCCGCCTTGTCAATCTTGTTGTTGAGAGCAAAGGCTTCTGCGTACCCGAACGCTGCGAGGACGTTTCGGCGCTTGACGCCTGCGAATTTTTCGAGAGCCTTGACTTCCCGATGGATATTTTCGCTCCGCCTCAGCGCCCCGAATTTGTTGCAGGCATAAGCAACAATATCCCTGCGGATAAAGACCATAACGGCAAACACAACGGCTGTGGCTGCTGCAAGAAATGATCTCTCAAGTCTGCCGCCCCACTCGGCGGCAGCTGATCACCCATCGGCAGGGGTGACCCTGCCGGTGCCGTCTTTTGTAAATTCACCTTGTCCATAAATCACAAAACACCCCTTTCAAACGTTGTGAAAAATGCCCGTAAACAGCGGTTTATCTGTATATCTTATCCAAAAAAATAAAAAAATCTTGTGAATAAATACAATTTTAAATTTAAGCAAAATATGGTAAAATATAATTGTAAAGATTATGTAAAAGTATATCCGAACGGGAACATTGTGACTTTTTGGCAAAAGGTCTTTCCCGACCGTCGGTCTTGCCGACAGGTCATCGGTACACGGCACGGACAGCATTGACGAAAGGAGGTCTTAAAATTGTTTGCCATAGGTGATCGGGTGCTCTACCCTATGTATGGTGCAGGCATAATTGAAGCGATCGAGGACAAATTGGTGGACGGTATCAAAACGGCGTATTATGTATTGAAAATTTCGGTGGGAAATTTAAAAATCAGCATTTCGGTGAACAAGGCGGAAGAAAAGGGCATCAGAAATATCGAAGCCCCTGCCGAGGTTCTTGACATTATCAGAAAAACCGACACCATTGATATGCCCGATAATTGGAACATGCGTTATAAGCAAAATATGGAAAGACTTAAAACCGGCGACCTGAAAACAGAGGTACAGGTATACAAAACGCTTATAATGCGCGAGAGAGGCAAAATGCTCTCAAGCATCGAAAAAAAAATGTTGACTAACGCAAAACAGATAATCGTAAGTGAAATTATTTTGTCACAGGATGTGGACAAGCCTGCTGCCGAGCGTATATTGCTTGACAGTGTTATGCAGACGGCTTGATTTATTTGGTAACGAAAATCGGGGTCGCCGCAAACAGCATATTGTTGTTTGTGACGACCCTTTTTAACGTTTGTAGGTTTTGTTTGTAATAAATTAGGTGATGAACACACGTCCGATACACAGAAAAGACCCGAAAGTCTAAAACTTTCGGGTCTTTGTATTTTTTTTGCTTAAACTAATTCTTCTATTTTATCTCCGTCATTTCCGATATATTCCGAGCTGTCAAATGCAAGAATAAGCAGGAATATGATCGAAAGGAAGATAAGGCCAAGTGTAAAGCCGACACCGTGACCGAATGCTTTCGAGAGCTTATGTACCAGGATTATACCTATTACCGTAGTTACAATGTTTAAAATAAATTTAACAACTGCAAACGGTATAAAAATGTTGGCAATGGCTATAGCCAAAGTTATCCAAAACCACTGCACATCCCATACCAATTTATATATCATAAAACTGTTATAAAACGGTATAATAGATTTCCAGCCCGGCTCCCCTGCCTTTGTGAATATTTTCCAATAAGCCACAATAGAAAGCACTACCAAAACAAGCGCAACAAGCATAACAATGCCAAAACCTGCACCCAATACACCTAAAGCTTGTTCATCCGTCATATAGATTCACTCCTTTCAAAAATATTTAATCCGTTTTTTATTATACACTACTACCCAAAATAAGTCAACAAAAATTTTCAAAAAGCGCACGAAAACAGCAGATAATTGTCATTGACAAACGGCATAAAAAGAATTATAATACAATATCATACAAGATAAGAGGTCTTATATATGAAAACACTTATTACGGGCGCATCTTCGGGCATAGGGCTTGCAGCCGCAAAAAAGTTTATTGCGGAGGGACACAGCGTTTACGGCATAGATATACTGCCTTCGGTGCTGAATGACAAGGCATATACGCATTTTATTGCAGATATAACAAAAAAAGAGCTTCTGCCCGATATTGACGGCATTGAGGTGCTTATAAACAACGCAGGTGTGCAGACACAGACCATACGTGACATAGAAGTCAACCTTATGGGTACGATAAATTGTACCGAAAAATACGGTATAACGCCCGATATAAAGGCAATAGTCAATATCGCCTCGGCATCTGCGCTGACGGGGGCGGAATTTCCCGAATACAGCGCAAGCAAGGGCGGCGTTGTGAGTTATACCAAAAATACGGCACTCAGGATCGCAAAATACGGGGCTGTCTGCAACAGTATCTCGCCGGGCGGTGTGCTTACGGCTCTTAACAAGCATATAATCGAGGACGAAAATTTGTGGAAAGCCGTTATGGCGGAAACCTTGCTCCCCAAATGGGCAGAGCCGGAAGAAATAGCCGAATGGATATATTTTGTTGCCGTTATCAACAAAAGTATGACCGCCCAAGACATATTGATAGACAACGGCGAAGCCGCAAAATCTAATTTTGTATGGTAAAACATCCAAATAAGTGGTAACTTTGCTAACCCACTATAAAAAACAAAGGAGGAATTTAATAATGAAAACAAGTCTGAAACGCGAATTAAAGGAGCTTGGGGTGCTGATAAACAGCATACCGCCGCTGACACTGACCTTTTTTGTGCTGTCTGTTGTGCTGATGAATCTTTTTGCCAACAAAAGCATAATCTCGCTTGATGTGATAGCGCTGGATTGCGGTATTACGGTGTCGTGGCTCTCGTTTTTGACAATGGATACCGTTGTAAAACATTTTGGTCTGAAAGCCGCAAACAGCATAACCATAGTCACAATTCTGATAAACTTCGGTGTTTCGGCGATATTCAGTCTTGTTGCCTC
>CANRCU010000274.1 GCA_947629215.1 uncultured Clostridia bacterium | reverse complement strand
TATAAGAAACCGTGTTTCCGTGGGAAAAACGATAAAATACCTTGTTCCCGAAGGCGTTGAGCAGTATATAAAAAAATTCGGTCTTTACAGGCATTATCTCTACGGCGAAACCGAAGAAATAGAGGCTCATCTTGGGCATATAACAGAAGATATAAACAAAAAACTGCATTATATGCTAAGCCCCAAAAGGTTTTTGCACACAAAAGGCGTTGCGGGCGAAAGCGTAAAGTTGGCGCGAAAATTCGGCTCGGACGAGAAAAAAGCCTATCTGGCAGGTCTGCTGCACGACTGCGCCAAAGAGTATGACAATAAAGAAAAACTGTGCCTTTGCGAAAAATACGGCATAGAGCTTGATGAGATACTTATAAGCCAGCCCGACCTTACACACGCCTTTCTAAGCGCAGAAATTGCAAAAGATGTATTCGGCATAGACGATAAAAAGATACTCGGGGCAATACGCTACCACACCACGGGCAGACCTAATATGACACAGCTTGAAAAGATAGTCTATCTTGCCGATTTTTTTGAACCGAGCCGAAAATACTTTGACGGCATAAACGAAATAAAAGAGCTTGCCTACACCGAGCTTGACAAGGCAGTCGCTTTTTCGCTGAACCATACAATAGAGTACAACAAAAAGAAAAATCGGCTGATACATCCGTTAAGCATACAGGCTTTTGAATTTTACAAAAAATATCTCTGAACGGCAAAATTACTACAAGGAGGATAAATAATGGATAAAAACAATATATTTACAGGCGTCAAAGCGGCTTTCAAAGGGCTTGACGACAAACTTGCAAAAGATATAAAAATACTTGAAATAAGCGAACTTTCACCTATAGCGGACTATTTTATCATTGCAAGCGGCAGCAACCCAAACCAAATAAAGGCTATGGCGGATTCGGTCGAAGAAGAGCTGCATAAAGCAGGTTTTCCGCTCAAACATTCCGAAGGTATGCAGACGGGCAGTTGGGTGCTGCTTGATTTCGGCGACATCATCGTGCATCTTTTCAATGATGAGGACAGAGATTTTTACAGCCTTGAACGCATATGGGGCGATGCCAAAGAAATAAGCAGTAACGACCTGAAATAAAGGTTCGCAGGTTTTTTGCCATGTTTTCACTTATAAAAGAAAAAATACAGTTTTTTAAAGAACACAAATCACTGTCGCTGACCGTGCTGACAATAATCATTGCGTTGAATGCGGTCATATTTTTCAGTTATTTCGGCACAACACGCATACTCAACCGCAATGTTGACAGTACCGTCAAATCGGAACTCGAAAAAATATGTACCACACTTCAGGACAGGCTTTCGGGCGCGCAGCTGTATGTTCACAGCGTAAGCGACGGTCTTGACAGCACAAAAACGGTCGATTCAAACTTTGACGATGTGGATATTTCGTCAAACAATATATCCAATGTTTTTGATCCCTACTATCTTGGCACTTATATCGAATATATGGGCAAAGAGCATAAAACGGGCAATTTTTCGCCAAAAGGCAATAAATGGCGCTCGTTTTGTCTTGAAAACCCCGATATTGCCAGTATATCGGTATCCGAAAGGGAAGATAAGAGCGGCAACTGTATAGTTATCTCGCTTTTCAGCACCGACAGCAACAGTGTTATCGCTATTTCGCTCAGCGCGGATATTGTGACGGATTATCTGAACAGGATAGATAAAACCGATAACAACTATAACATTTTTGTTATAGACGACAGCGGCAAGCTTATGTATTCTTCAAACCACAATTACGACGCAAGCTTTGAAAAATTTTCGCTGTCCGAAAAAGGAACAAAAACTCTTGCCGAAATGTCCGGAAACCCGGACGGCAAATGTACCATGACGCTTGGCAGGAAAAACTATTCGTGCTATTATAACAGGTTTGCAGGCAACCGCAAACTTGTGCTGTTTGCCGAAAAAAGCGTATTGTATCACAATCTTCATATATTCAATATACTTCAGTATGTTGTTATAATGCTTATTTTTATATTGTTCCTGTTCTTTTTTGTAAAAAGCTACAACAACAGTATCAGGCTTGAAAAAGCGCTCAAGACCCGCAGCGCCTTTCTGACAAATATGAGCCACGAAATAAGAACACCTCTCAATGCGATAATCGGTATGAGCGAGATACTTTTAAGACGTGATGTTCACGGCGCTGCGCGAAACGACGTTGTTGCCATACATAACGCCGGTACGGGTCTGCTTGCCATTATCAACGATATACTGGACTATTCCAAAATGGAATCCGGCAGTTTTAAGATAATAGACGAAGAATACGACCTTCCCGGGCTTATAAGCGAAGTTGTCAGCCTTATCAGTTTTCGTATGAAAAACAAAGACGTGCGTCTGCTTGTGAATATAAATCCTGCCGTACCCAAGCGCCTTATAGGCGACGAGGTGCGCATAAAGCAGATACTTGTAAATCTGCTTGGCAATGCCGTCAAATTTACGGAAAGGGGCTATATAATCTTATCCGTCGATTGGGATCTTATCAACAATGGCGAAACAAACCTCAGTCTTAAAGTTGCGGATACGGGTATAGGTATTTCCGCAAACGACGCAAAACTTTTGTTTGACGAATTTACACAAGCCGATGCAGGCGCAAAAAGCAAACACCACGGCACGGGACTCGGACTGTATATCAGCCAGAATCTTGCGCATGAAATGGGCGGCAATATCAAGCTTGAAAGTGTTCTCGGCAAGGGTTCTACCTTTACCGCAACGGTAAAAAACAGAGTCGAAAATTACGCTCCGTTCGCTGCCGTGGCTAATGACGAGCTTGTACTCGGTATATACGAAAAGGATATAACGCTTGCGGAATTGCTTGCTGTTTCATTTGACTTGCTGCACTTGGTTTACAAAATAATAGACAACGATTCCGATCCCGATAAGTTCAAGGGATTGACACATCTGTTTTTCCGTAAAAAATACAAATCCGAGGTCGGCAAGGTGCTTGATGTAACAGGGTTAAACAAAACCTTTGCAAACGTATCAACAAACCCTATTTCAAG
>CANRCU010000273.1 GCA_947629215.1 uncultured Clostridia bacterium | reverse complement strand
AACCCTGTCTTTGGGCGAGGAAGAATACGAAACATACAAACTCTGGAAAGACGCAGGCGCCGACCGTTATCTATTGCGTCACGAAACAGCAAACGAAGAACATTACAAAAAACTTCACCCCGAAAATATGTCGTGGCAGCACCGAATGGACTGTCTTAAAAATCTGAAAGAACTCGGTTATCAGGTCGGTGCGGGCATTATGGTCGGTTCTCCCTATCAGACAGCCGAATGTCTTGCCGACGATATGGTGTTTTTTGAAAACTTCAAACCGCATATGATAGGCATAGGTCCGTTTTTGCCGCACAAAGATACACCATTTAAAGATAAACCCAAAGGCAGTTACAAGTTGACCCTATTTTTACTGAGCCTTTGCAGAATATTGCTGCCGAGCGTGCTTTTGCCTGCCACAACGGCATTGGGTACAATAAACCCGCGAGGACGCGAAGAGGGCGTTTTGTCGGGCGCTAATGTAATTATGCCAAACCTTTCGCCTACGGCGGTAAGAAAAAAATATATGCTTTACGACAACAAAATATGCACGGGCGACGAATTGGCGCAGTGCCGAAACTGTCTTGAACAAAGAATGGCTCGTATAGGCTATGAAATAGAGATAACAAGAGGAGATTATCATGATTAAATTTGCTATTTACGGCAAAGGCGGCATAGGCAAAAGCACTACCGCCTGCAATATATCGGCCGCGCTTGCAAAAGAAGGTTACAAAGTTATGCAGATAGGCTGTGACCCCAAAGCCGATTCCACAGCGCTTTTAAGGGGCAAAACAAAAATATCGACCGTGCTTGACGCCATACGTGAAAAAGGCTCGAAACTCAGCCTTGAAGATATAGTATACGAAAGCGAAAACGGTGTATTATGCGTCGAAGCGGGCGGCCCCATACCCGGGCTTGGCTGCGCGGGCAGGGGCATAATAAATGCGCTTGAAAAGCTTGAAGCCTTGGGCGCTTATCAAAAATACAGACCCGATATAGTTATTTATGATGTTCTTGGCGATGTGGTCTGCGGTGGTTTTTCAATGCCCATGCGCAAAGGCTATGCCGATAAAATATTTATTGTGACTTCGGGTGAAAAAATGTCGCGTTATGCGGCAGGCAATATATGTATGGCTGTTGAAAATTTCAAAGGCAGAGGTTATGCCACACTCGGAGGCATAATTTTGAACAGACGCGGCGTAAAAGATGAGGACAGACTTGTGACCGAGCTTGCCAAAGATTTTGACACCGAGATCATTGGCGATATAGACCGCTGTGAGGAGATACCCCTTGCGGAAGAAAAAAATTCTCCTCTTCTCTCTGTTTGTCCCGAAAGCAAAGCGACAAAACAGCTCTGCACCATTGCCGATAAAATAACGGAGATATGCGGGGTGACAAAAAATGCTTAAACCCATATCATACGACAAACCACGCAGCGTTAAGATCTCCGAGGCGGATAAAAGCGGCTTTTTCAAAAGCGGTCTGGAATACAACGTTCCCGCAAGAGGCGGCTGGAATATTGTGCATACGGGTATGCTCATACCCGAAACACATCAAGTCTTTATCTGCGCACAGGGCTGTCTGCGCGGTGTTGTGCTTACCGCCGCAGAAATGAACGCGCCCGAAAGAATGAGCTGGGTGTCGTTATCCGAAGAGGATATGTTCGACGGCAGCCTTGAAAGCGATATTGTTGACGGCGTGACCGAAGTTTTGCAAAAAATGCAGAAAAAGCCGCGCGCAGTGCTTATTTATTTAAGCTGTATGCATCTGTTTGCAGGCTGTGATTTTTCAGCAATATTAAGCGAACTGAGAGAACGTTTCCCCGATATAGACATGACCGACTGCTACATGACGCCTACCATGCGCACAACGATAACACCCGATGTAAAAATGCGAATACAGCTTTATTCGCTGTTAAAGCCAAAAAAACTTAATAAAAAAGCCGTCGGCATACTCGGCAACGACATCATGCCGGATACCGAGTCAGAGCTTTTTACGCTGATAAAAAGCGGCGGTTACGAAATAAAAGACATACATTTCTGCAAAAATTATGACGAATATCAACAAATGGCCGAAAGCGCTTTCAATATCACCACCAGACCCGCAGGCAAGGCAAGCGGTGAGATACTTTCGGCAAGAACGGGCGCAAAACATCTGTATCTGCCTGCAAGTTTTGACTTCGGCGAAATATCCGAAAATTATAAAACACTGTGCAGGGCGCTTGATATACCGTTGCCCGAGCTTGGCGATATAGCCGAAAATGCCGAAAATGCGCTTAAAAAGGCTGCCGGCATCATCGGTGACACACCCGTTGCGATCGACTTTCTGTCTGTCGCAAGGCAATTTCAGCTTGCCGAATTGCTGCTTAAACACGGTTTCAATGTCAGATATATAATTGCGGATTCCCTTAATGCGGAAGAGGAAAAATCATTTGACAGGATAGCCGAAAAATATCCCGATATTGAAATATTTTCTTCGGTAAACGTAAATATGCTGCATATGGCGGACGAACCACATGAAAAGATACTTGCCATAGGTCAGAAAGCCGCCTTTTACTTTGCTTCGGACAATTTTGTAAACCTTGTTTCGGGCGGCGGACTTTATGGATATATCGGTATTGCAAAACTTGCCGATATGATAACAGACGCATTCAATATTCCAAAACCGCGCAAAGATGTGCTAAGACTTAAAGGCCATACCTGCGAGTCTTGTTTGATTTGACAAATAATACAAATCGTGTCAAATATCTTTGACTTTCAACAACAGGAGTAAATTATGAAAAACGTTTCTAAAATAATAAGCTGCTATGCCGCCGACACCTCGGGCGTATGTTCTGCGCTTTACGAGCTTGGCGGTATGGTCACGGTACATGATGCATCGGGCTGCAACTCGACCTACTCCACCCATGACGAACCAAGGTGGTATGACAAGCGCTCGATGATATATATATCCGCTCTGACCGAAATGGATGCCATAATGGGCAATGACGAAAAACTTATAAGCGATGTCGTTTCGGCGGCAAAAGATCAGCAGCCGAATTTTATA
>CANRCU010000272.1 GCA_947629215.1 uncultured Clostridia bacterium | reverse complement strand
CGACAAGGCTTGCTTCGGCAAGGTCGCTGTCCGAAACAGATACAAGCACACTGTCTGCGCCCGAAACAACATGAGCATTGGTAACAATGTAAATATTGTTGTCATCTTCATGGAATATCACGCCCGAACCTGCGCCCTCGCTTTCATAAGTCTGATAAAACCAGTCCTGAGCGGTAGTTTTTGTTGTTATGCAAACTATTGACGGCTTGACTTTTTTTACCAATTCTATGGTATTTTTCGATGCCTCATCAAGGCTTGCCATATTTGCAACATTAAGTGTGTCTGTATCTTCCTCGGACGTTTCCGGTTCGGTTCTATCTTCAAGAGATTCTTCAAGATGCGGTATCACAAAGCCTGTAGTGAAGGGAACGGAAAAGCCGATCACTCCGCCCAAAACGACCCCAAGAGCCATGAATTTTGCAATTGTCGAAATCGGATTATTTATTTTCATATCTGTCACCTCGTTTTAAAACCCTTCGTTCTGATTGCCAAGCACAGCACTTAATGTGATATTTGTATTGCCGTTTCTCAGCACGTTAAGTGTAATTGTATCCCCTGATTTGTGCTTTGCTATTTCTGATGAAAGCGTTTCCATTTTGTCAACTTCAACACCGTCTATACCCGTTATTATATCGCTGACGACAAGCCCTGCTTTTTCTGCTCCGCTGCCGCTTTCAACCTCTCTTATATAAACACCTTTTACATTCAGACCATACATCTGCCTGAAATCGTCATTTATATCAAAACCGACTATACCAAGGTAAGGTCTGTCCACAGTGCCGTTCGCAACAAGCTGTTCTATAATATTTTTTGCCGTATTGACGGGTATTGCAAAACCCGTACCCTCAATTGACGAGCTTGAATATTTGGCAGTATTTATACCTATGACCTGTCCTGCCGAATTAACAAGCGCTCCGCCGCTGTTGCCGGGATTTATAGCCGCGTCCGTCTGTATCATTGTCATCTTTTTTCCGTCAATGTTTATTGTTTTATTCTGAGCACTGATAATGCCCCTTGTAGTGGTTTTGCCTCTGCCAAGAGCATTGCCTATCGCAAGGACATATTCGCCGACCTGTACCGCATCGGAATCGCCGAATTGCGCTGTTGTAACATCGTCTATGCCCGCTGCTTTTAAATCGCTTCTGAGTACCGAAATTACAGCAAGGTCGTTTGTTGCGTCTTTGCCGACAAGAGTTGCTTTAACGCTTTCTTTGCCTGTTATAGAAACACTTACTTGTGATGCATCGGCAACAACATGATTATTTGTAACAATAAAAATTTTCTCGTCATTTTTATCGTAAATTATACCGGAGCCTGCGCCTTCGCTTTCGTATATCTGGTTAAACCAGCCTCTCTGCTGCTCAACCATGGAAATATTTACAATTGCATTCTGTACACTGTTTATTGTGTCTATAATGCTTTCGTTTGTAGGCGTAATATCATAGTTTATGACCTCTGCCTCTTTTTCGTTTGCCGTATCCGAAAAATCAAACGGTTTTGCCGATTTAACAAATAAATTTCTGGAACCGTTGTATGCCACCCCAAGCGAACCGCCCAACGACATACCAAACAAGACCGAACCTACAAGACCAAGAGCAACGGTTTTTCTGAAAGCGGCTCTTTTTTTGTGTATATCTTCGGCATATCCGATATTTTGGTCGGAATATACTTGTTCGGAAAATGCCGCGGAACTCTCTGTTTTGTTGCCCGTATCAAATATATTGCCGGCGCCTTCGGTGTTTTGCATACCTTCGGCAGATGTTGCCGCTTGAATATCCGTGTTTTCGTTATACTGTATATTGCTTTCTTTGGCTTCGGGATCGGTATAAATATCTGTTTTTTTCGTATCTGATCCGAGCCTTTCCGTCGTATCAGTAATACTGTCATCGGAAATATTTTCCTCTGTCGGCATCTCGCCTGCATTCTCGTTCAAATAATTTTTAAAATCATCCATAGCCGTTACCTCCATGTCATCATAATGGACTTGTAAAAACCTACAACAAGCCCGATTTGTTGTCAATGAATCAGTACTGTGTACTAAAACCTTTTTGCTTATTTATACCCTTTTCTTATCGTTCAAATGTATTATAGTGCCTGATTATTAAAAAACAATTAAAATTAATCAATTTTAATAAATTGTTCAGAATTTCTTAAAATTTTTTTTTACAAGATTTTAGCTCACCGTACTGTACACATATCCGGAATGATAAATCTTTCTGCGCATACAAAGAATGGCGCAGGAAAACCCACGCCACTCTTAAAACTTTTATCGGTTGTCAATGATATGATTTTGTTTATTCGGATTCGGTTGTTTCCTCCGTTTCGGTTTCTTCTTCGGATTCGGTTGTTTCCTCAGTTTCTTCTTCCGACTCGGTTTCCTCTTCCGAAATCTCGGTCGTTTCTTCGGTATCTTCCGATTCGTCTATGACCGGTATATCCTCGACAGAATTATCCTCGACTATATCAAGAATATTATTCATAATTACAGCAACTTCTGCTCTTGTGATATTCACATTAGCATTTATCCTGCCGTTAGAACCGTTAACTACACCGTTCTCTGCAAGTACAGCCACAGCCGGTCTTGCCCATGTGGGTATTTCATCGGCATCTGTAAATTTGTCAAGAACAGTTTCATTGTCGGTAGTCATATCAAGCGCATTGGCTGTCATTGACATAAGCTCGGCTCTTGTGCAGTAATTTTCGGGCGCAAATGTTCCGTCCGAATAACCGTATACAATGCCTGCCTCTTTAGCAAGACCGACAGCGTTGTAATAATACTTGGTTACGGAAACGACGGTGTACCGTCAAGACCGAGTACCTTAACAAGCATTATAACAAAATCAGCTCTCTTGCAGTTTGCATCCGGCGCAAACTTGTTATCGCCTACACCATTGATAATGCCAAGTTCTGCAAGTCTATTGATAGCGTCAATTGCCCAAGGCTTATCTGCTATATCGATAAATGCTGCCGAGTCTGCGGTTGTTATTTCAACAGGATTTTCCAAATATGGTGTTCCTGTTGTTACTTCTGTTGTTTCGTC
>CANRCU010000271.1 GCA_947629215.1 uncultured Clostridia bacterium | reverse complement strand
GCGTTGCTCCTCCGCCCGAAATGTTTTTATATACATACACCGGTATCGTCGTCGTTACATCCGTCAGCGCACCGGAGTCCATCGGCACCTGATAGAACAGTCCAAAGTCCCCGCCCAAAATCTTACCGACTCCAAGAATGAGCTGAATGCAGATTATGATGCGCAGCAGCGGCAGTGTAATATGTCTTATCTGCTGGGGAATCGTTGCACCATCAATTGCCGCTGCCTCATAAAGCTGCGTATCTATGCCCGCAATCGAGGAAAGATATATAATACAACTGTAGCCCAAGGCCTGCCAATAATGCACGAATGTCAGAATAAACGGCCACGCCTTCGGCTTTGTGTACCAGTTCACGGGGTCAATACCAAACATCGGCAAAATCGACTTATTGACAAATCCGTTTTCCATATTTAAAAACGCAAGCACGAGGTAACTTACGATTATCATTGACAAAAAATGCGGCATAATAAATATTGTCTGATACGTCTTTGACGCCATCTTCTGCCGAAGCAGACTGAGCGCAACCGCCAAGGATACTCCCAAAATCACTCCAAGCGCTAAGAACAACACATTATATCCTATCGTGTTACGCAGCATAATCCACAAGTCGTGTGACTTGAACAAATAGCTGAAGTTTTCAAGTCCGTTCCAGGGACTTCCTAAAATCCCCTGACGCATGTTGATTTTCTTAAACGCAAGTATAATACCAAACATCGGCATATACGAGAACATAAACGTAAGTACCGCACCCGGTATGAGCATCACCAGAAGCGGAACCTGATTCCTGTAAGTCAGCATACGGCTTCCGCTCAGTTTCCTTTTCTGCCTTGTTTTTTTACCGATTATCAATTCGCTCATAAGATTCTCTCTTTCTATATCAGTCTACACTTTAATTATAGAGAAGTTTCTGTACACTTTCAACAATGAAAACTTACGATTCGTTTGAAAACTTACGCTGTTTTTTAATAAACGATGCAACCATTTCAAAAAAAGAACAATCTTGGTAAAACAAAAACCAAGATTGTTCTCTTTTTTCATTTTAAATCAATTCATAATTTTTTCCACCGATTTAACGGTTTCTTCCACGCTGATTTTCCCGCTCAAATAGTTATTAAGCGCCTCCTGCGCATCCCGCGAGCAGAGCATATAATCTTCTTTATACGGTCTGAATTTAAGATTGTTGATATACTTGGCAAAGCTTTCATTGTACTCATTGTAATCAAGCACAACCGGCATATCATAATATTTTGGCTTTATCGGCAAAGTTCCAAGTTCACGCGCAATACTTAACTGAAACTGCTCCGACGTCAAATAATTCAAAAATTCCGAAACAATTGTTTCCTTTTCGCTTGCCAGATTGTGTCTTACTGCTACGCCGAAAAATCTTGCGGTCATAATACTGCCTTTTTCGTCTGCGGGTACGCTGACCCTTACCTTGCTTTTAAGCTGCTCAAAACGATTGCAGGAGTTGTTGTTACACTCGCTCCACGACCTTGTATAAGCTATTCTTTGGCTGCGGAAATCATCCATAGAATCGTTTGTTTCTCCTTCTGAATCCTCATACAACCTTTTATAAAGCTCCAAGCCCTTTTCAACGCTTCCTTCAAGAGCCGCGCATTCGCGCAGAATGCACAGCATATCCTCTCCGTCCGGTGTCCGTACCGAATATGAAATTTCGCTCTGCGCTGCAAGCTGCCTGTAATTAAGTGTTCCATCGGAAATATCTCTTCTGTAATAAAAAATTCCGGAATCCAATTCTATCGGCACAGCATACAACTTGCCGCCGTAAGACAACGCCCCGGAAAACTGTGCAGGATAAGTTTCTCTATCTAAAACGACCAAATCATCACGTATGCGTAAATAACCTCTGCTGACAAATTCCGGCAGCCAGATATCCTCTGTGACAAACATATCTAAGTTTATGTCTTCCCCTGAAAGCGCCGAACTCAAAACACGGTATACTTCACCGCTCTCTCCGGGAAGTTCCATAATTCTGATATTTACGCCGTTGTTTTCAGACATAAATTGATTGGAGGCAGTACGCAAAAAATCAGCACAACCGTTCTGCACTGCAAATACAATGGTCTGCACGACGCTTTCCTGCTGCTTTTCCTCCTTACCGCAGCTGCAAAGCAAAACGGCAAACACGAGTAAGATAATACCGCATCGCGGAAAAAATTTCATAAACTTCCCAGCCCCTCTGCCTACAAATTATGTATATTCTATCAAAAAAATGTTGTTTCTTCAATACCGAAAACTTATGATTTGTTTGAAAACTTACGAAAGATAAATATTTATATTTTCTTTTTGACATATTTATTGTATAATATTTTTACAGATAAATATACATTTTCGGAGGTAGTCATGAAGATACACGAAAGACTGTCTATCAGGCTGGAACTTACAATCGTATGTGTTCTTTTCGCGTTGCTGTCTGTAGGCAGCTTTGCGGCTGTGATATTCGTGCGCTCATCATTTGTTGTTACTCAGCTTGCCGAGCGCAACACAAATCAGGTTATCTCCTCCGCTACAAATTATCTGTATACCCGAATAGAGGATATTAACGCCAATATGATTTCATTTCAGGCAAAAGAGAAAGTGCAGACAATCCTTTCCGGCAAAAGCAACGCAGACACTGCTGCAGATGTTGCCGCACTCGAAACCGCAGTTATGGAAATAGATCCTTTCCAAATACACATCCAACATTCCGAACTGTACGTCCTTGGGCGTGATGATTTTCCGCGTCTCGGAAACAGTCATTTTATATTCTCTGACGCACAGCTTAAAAACGACAGCTGGTATAATTCTATGCTTGGCGCCGACACTTCAACAAATTGGATTATTCGAGACAACGCCGTTGGTCAATCCTTCGTTGTTGCCTCCCGCCTGATTTACAACGTATATACCAAGCAGCCGGCTGCAATACTGAAATCCGATATAGATTTAGGCGGCATTACATCGTATCTTGACAACATTACTCTTGCAGAAACCGGAAAAATATTTTTGTGTTCCGACAGTCATATTATCAATAAAACCGGCT
>CANRCU010000270.1 GCA_947629215.1 uncultured Clostridia bacterium | reverse complement strand
ATCGGAGATGGTCGTCTGACATTCGGGACACCAGTTTATGAGCTTTTCGCCTTGGTAGATATAACCTTTTTCATACAATTTGCAAAAAACGGTAAGAACGGCATCGGAAAGGCCTTCGTCCATTGTAAAGCGTTCTCTGTCCCAGTCGCAGGACGAGCCTAATTTTTTGAGCTGATTTAAAATCGTTCCGCCGTATTCTTCCTTCCACTCCCACGCGCGTTCAAGAAAGCCTTCTCTGCCGACATCTTCTTTTGAAAGACCTTCTTCACGCATTTTGTTCACTATCTTTACTTCGGTGGAAATAGCGGCATGGTCGGTACCCGGCAGCCAGAGCGTATTATAGCCCTGCATTCTTTTCCAGCGGATAAGAATATCCTGCAAAGTTTCGTCAAGCGCATGACCCATATGCAGCTGACCCGTGATATTGGGCGGCGGGATAACTATGGTAAACGGTTCTTTGTCGGGTTCGACTTCTGCATGAAAATATTTGTTTTTCAGCCAGTTGGCGTAAATTCTGTCCTCGGATTCGGACGGGTCGTAATTTTTGTTTAACTCTTTCATATATCCTCCTTGATCTTTATTATCAAAATATAAAAAAAACTCTCATTCCAGAAAAGGACGAGAGCCGCGGTACCACCTTTATTCCCATACGCAAAAGCGCACGGACACTTTACGATTTTTAACGCGATCAAACGTTTGCGGCTAACCCGACAATTGACTATCATAAGAACTTATCCAAAGAAAATTTTATTTTCTTGCCGAATGTGAATTTTCGTTCCGAAAATTCCAATGCTTCGGAGTTTTTGCTTCGCAAAATTCTCCCGCAAAAATACGTTGCTTTTTAGGCGACCTTTGCCGAAAATGCGCCAACTTCGTTATCGGATTTTCGGAGAGCTGCATCTGCCATCCCTTCGGGTCGGAAATAAATTTTTCTTTTGAATAAATTCTTATAATATTGGCTTTCTCACCGCAAAGACTCAGACGCTACCTTCGGAAACGCTTCTTTAATGCCGTTCTCAGCCAATGCGGCAATCTCTGTTAAAGGTCATTCCCTACTCCTCGTCTTCAAAGTCTGTTATGTATGCTCACTGCAAAAATTCAATTATTGCATCACAAGCCTGTTGTTCATCCTCCCCCTCAGCCGTAACAACAACATTGTGGTTGCACATTGAACCTATGGATATAACGCCCATAATACTTTTAAGATTTATGTGCTTATTGTCCATTTCCAGATGCAGGCTGCTGCTGAATCTGCCTGCTGTCTGCACCAGCATTGCAATTGGCCTTTCCTCCATACTTGAACCAACCAATACCTGTTTTTTTACCATCTTATTGATCCCCCTTTAAATTTTCTGCTATTAGGCAAAGCTTTTTAAGCCGATGGTTAACGCCCGATTTACCGACAGGCGGGTCGAGTTTTTCGCCAAGCTCTTTCATGCTGAGATCGGGATATTCAAGCCTTATTTTTGCCATTTGTCGCAAGTTCTCGGAAAGATGCCCAAGCCCGACCGTTTTTTGTATATATTCGATCGCTTCGACCTGCCTCACGCCTGCGGAAACAACTTTGTTGATATTTGCCGTTTCGCAGTTGACAATACGGTTCAAATTATTCCTCAAATCTTTTACGACACGCAGATTTTCAAACTCCAGCAAAGCTCTGTGTGCCGACATGATATTCAGCATATCGACGATCTGTTCGCCCTCCTTGATATAGACGACATAATGTTTTTTACGCATTATAATTTTTGCATCTATGCCAAAAGATGATATAAGGTTTTTAAGTGCCTCGGCGTGTTCGTAGCCGCTGTTTGTAAATTCAAGATGATATTGTTTGCTCGGATCGGAAACGGAACCGCTGCATATAAAAGCGCCCCTCAGATATGCGCGTTTGCAGCACACGGAGGATACGACCAACGGGTCTATCGGCGGTATATCATAACCGCGCCTGCCGCCCATTGTTATATTTATAAGCTTATCCACAACTGTCTTATCCTCAAGCCTGATGCCCCTGCGACCCTCAAACGGCAATATTTCGGCTCTGAAACCAAGCAGTTCTTCTATAAGGCCGACCGTTCTTTCAATGACAGCCGTATTTTCGGCAATTAATATCAGCCTATCGTTTGCACTGTCATAAAAGCCGCAAAAGTTTATAAACGCAGCAAGCAAGGCTATCTTGCAATGCCTTGCGCTGTCGCTGACTTTCAGCATTTCATTTTTGACTTCCGATGAGAACGACACTTTTTACACCTTTACATTTTACTATAATTGAACATTACATATAGTATACTATTTCTTTGCGTCCTTGTCAATATCCCTATGAATAATTGCTACACTATGTTCAAGTTTTCGCAATTTTGTATATAAAGCATTGGCTAAAGTGACGCTTCTGTGCTTGCCGCCCGTGCAGCCTATACCGATAACAAGTTGATTTTTGCCCTCTTTTACATAGTTTGGGATAAGAAATTTGCACATATCTTCCAATTTATCCAGAAATTCTTCCGACTCGGGCTGTTCCATAACATAGTCCCTTACGGCGACGTCATTGCCTGTAAGGTTCTTTAATTCCGCAATATAAAACGGGTTTGGTATAAAACGCACATCAAACACCAGGTCTGCATCCGACGGTATACCGTATTTAAAGCCGAAACTAATCACTGTTATAACAAGGCTCTCAAAACCCTTGTCCTCCAGGAATATCTCCCCAAGGTGGCTTCTGAGGTGTCTTGTCAGCAAATGACTTGTATCTATTATATAATCCGCGCGTTTTTTTATCTCGTAAAGCAGCTCTCTTTCACGCACAATACCGTTTATTATGCGTTCGCCTTTTGCAAGCGGATGAGTTCTGCGCGATTCTTTATAACGTTTGAGCAGCACTTCGTCGGAACAGTCCATAAAAAGTATCTTGCAGTTTATTTCCGCTTTTATATCGCTAAGCACACCGAAAAGTTCGCCGAAATGCCTTCCGCCGCGTATATCTATGCCAAGGGCAACATTTTCTATATCGTTGCCCTGCTTTGTGCAAAGCTCTATAAACTTGGGTATAAG
>CANRCU010000269.1 GCA_947629215.1 uncultured Clostridia bacterium | reverse complement strand
TTAACCAGAGGGAATTGAAGGTTAGGTGAAGAACCCCTCCGTCGGCTTATGCCGACACCTCCCCTTACAGGGGAGGCTTGAGTGTCGAAAAAGTCCTAATAGGACTTTTTCGAGATTAAGCAGCAGTATAAACAGCTCATTCCGGCGGCTCTTACGAGCCTTGAAACTCGCTGTTTTCCTCGGCGAAATTCGATTCCGCCTGCGGATTCAAGTCTGCGACGCTTTAAGTTAGTTTTATAAACAAAGTTTTTTGACAGTCTGATCTCCCCTTACAGGAGAGGCTAAATTAGGGCAGCAGAGCTACAGCCTCCCCTGAAAGGGGAGGTGTCACGAAGTGACGGAGAGGTTTGAAAATGTTTAATAAAACAGACTTTGGGGCGAAGCCCCATTTAAATAAAAAGGGGGTAATTTTATGAGTTACGATTTCAGAAAAATATATTTAGTCGGCACCGAATCGGGTTGCAACACGGACGGTGTAATGACGGACGAAAAGAATGCGGAGAGGGCGCTTGCAATAAAAGATTGGATAAACAAGGAGTTTGCGGACATTTTTGAATGTGATGTCACGGGTCTGGATTCGGCAGGTGCGAGCAAATGGGTCAAAGTTTATTTCAAAGGCACGAACAGCGGCATATATACGGCTTTTGGTCAGAGCCAGTCGCATTATTATGACGAAGTGGGCGTTTGTTATACCAACGAGGGTTATGGAATTGTCAACTCGGCAACAGCGACCCGTGAAGCTGCGGGTACTGTTGTGAACAACACTTTACGGCTTTTGGTCATAAAGTCGAAGAACGGGGTCATAGCGGGGTTTTTCAAGAACGATATAGGCAGCAATATCAGGGCTATTGCCATAAATGCGAAAGACAGGTTCATACCGATCCTTTCGCCCGTTGCGGCGAGCATGTGTGTTTCGGAGGCGGACAGTACGGCTGTTACATTTCCGGTAACGAGGCGCAGCGCGATAGACGATGTATTTTTGACGAAGTTTCTGCCGCCGACTTTGGACGTGGTATGTGACAATGTTTACTGGAACATGGGTTCGGGCGTCAAGGACTGCGCAATTTACGGCATAGGCGGCGGAAGCGAGCGATATGCCGAGTTACAGGGTTTTGACGGTTACAACACCATAGCGATGAAGCTTGAAGAGCCGCAGGAAAGCGACTTTGCGGGCATAAAGGCGAAAAGGGGGTGAAATTATGTTATTTGAGATTTTAGGGCATAAAGGCGAAAAGGGGGTAAAAATATGTTATTTGACATTTTCAGACCGCACATAAAGACCGAGGACGAGATATACCTTGAATTTATCGAGCGGAGGATAGCGGAGTTCAGGCATTCGGCGAAGTTCAAAGAGATGTTGGCGGGCGAGCGGTATTACGAGGGCAGGCACGATATTTTAAGGCGTGAGCGCACCGCCATAGGCGAGGGCGGCAAGCCCGTTGTGGTCGAGAACGTGCCGAACAACCGTATTGCGGACAATCAATACAAAAAGCTTGTGCGGCAGAAAGTCGATTATTTGGTCGGCAAGCCCATTGTTTTTCACAGTGGTGACGCGGCGTATGACGTTTTACTCAAAAAAATATTCGGCAAAAAGTTTCTGCGGCTTTTCAGGGCGGTCGCGGAGGACAGTTTGAATTGCGGTTTGGGTTTTGTTTATGTCTATGCGGACGAAAACGGCAAGCTCTGTTTTCAGCGGTTCAAGCCGTATGAAGTCATTCCGGGTTGGGCTGACGAGGAGCATACCAAGCTTGACTACTTGATAAGGCTATACGAAATTATTTTTTGCGAGGGCAAAAAGAACAGGATCGTGACCAAAGTCGAGCTTTACGAAAAAGGCGGTATTCGGTTTTTTGAGCTGAAAAACGGGCGGCTTATCCCCGAAAAAAGGGCGGATTATCTGACCGACGGCGAAAGGGGTTACAATTTTGAGGAGATACCGGTTGCGGTTTTCAGATACAACGACAAGGAAATTCCGCTTTTGCGTGATGTGCGGAGTTTACAGGACGCTTTGAACACGGTGTTGTCGAATTTTCAAAACGGTATGGAGGAGGACGCAAGGAACACCATTCTTGTTATCAGAAATTATGACGGCGAGGACCTTGGGGAGTTCAGGCGGAATTTAGCGGTATACGGGGCTGTGAAGGTGCGGACGGTCGACGGCACGGACGGCGGTGTCGAAACTTTGAATATTGAGGTCAATGCGGAAAATTACAAGGTCGTGGCGGAGTTATTGAAAAAAGCGCTTATCGAAAACGGCAGGGGTTTTGATGCGTCGGTCTTGAAAAGCGGGGGAAGTCCGAACCGAATGAACATACAGAGTATATTTTCGGACATAGACTTGGACGCAAACGGCATGGAAAACGAGTACAGGGCAGGTTTTGAGCAGCTGTTGTATTTTGTGGATATTTATTTGGAAAATGCGGGCTACGGCAGTTTTAACGGTGATGTGGACGTCATTTTCAACAGGGACATGCTTATTGACGAAAGCGGCATTATTGAGGACTGTGTGAAGTCGCAGGGGTTGATAAGTGTTGAAACGATTGTTAAAAATCACCCTTGGGTGAATGATGTCGAGAAGGAATTGGAGGCGTTGAAGGGGAATGTTTGACAAGGGATTTTTGATTGGACTTGGGGTCGACGAGGCTGCCGCAGAGGAAATTTTGGGCGAGCATAGGAAAATTATTTATGAAAATGCGATGAATGAGGCGTTGACAGCCGCAGGGGCAAGGAATCACAGGGCTGTTAGGGCGTTGTTGGATGTGGATGCGGATATGCTTGGCGAGGACGGGCGTATTCGGGGGTTGGACGAGAAGTTGAAGGCGTTGAAGGAAAGCGAGGGGTATTTGTTTGAGGAAAGACCCGTTTTGAGAGGGTTAAGACCCGGGCAGGGACGTGATGAGCTGCCCGAAGAAGGGGAGGGGGCGACGTATTCGGAGATAATGAGTAGATGAATGGGGCTTCACCCCGCACCCCGCATTTTATTTAAATGGGGCGCTGCCCCAAACCCCGCCCGCTTTTGGACAGCCTAAGCGAAAAATAAATTTTCGCTTAGGAAAAGCG
>CANRCU010000268.1 GCA_947629215.1 uncultured Clostridia bacterium | reverse complement strand
TCCGTCCAGTACTCAAAATGATGCTTGTTCCTGCCCTTGTGATGCATCCACGCACGCGAATAACCGTAAGCCTCACGCTCACCCTCATTCGGACTGCGCGTACCCTGGTAATAAAGAGCACCCGGTATAAACTCCTCGGGCGAATATTTCGATAAGTCATGAAACAGCCCCTGAAATAAAATACCCGCTTTCAAACAATGCTTTATTACCATGTGCCTGTGTTTTGTTATAGTTTTAAAATGATTAATAATATCCATGATTTTTATTTATCTAAATGGGGCTCTGCCCCAAATTTCTACTTACTCTGATTAAACACTCTTCTAAAATCTCACAATTGCATTAAATTAATGGCAAACACGCAAATGTTTCTCCGTGAGGCTGTTTTTTCGAGCCGAAACGGAGATTATTTGCGGGGCTTGCCTCTGTTTTTTATTTTTTTCAACATACTCTTTATTTGTCTATATGGGGCTTTGCCCCAAACCCTCGCCCGCTTTTTTTCTGAAGGCTAAGCAAAAAATTTTACTTTTCGTGAACGAAAAGCAATTTTTTGCTTAGGAAAAAGCGGGGCAAAACGGAGAAACTATGCGTGTTTGCTAAAAAATCAACGCTGTCGCAAGGTCAAAAAAGTTACTCATAATCACGTAACTACACCCCAAATCTCAATTTTACTTCCGATCAAACACTTTTTCAAACCTCACAATTTCATTAACCTCACCGCAAACACGCAACGTATCTCCGTAAGGCTATTTTTTTGAGCCGCAACGGAGATACTTGCGTGGATTGCCCTTAGCGTTTTTTAATCAACACATTTTTCAAACCCTACAAATAAATCAACCCCACGAAAAAACTATGCGTGTTTGCTAAAAAATCAACGCTGCCGCAAGTTTCAAAAAAGAATGTCATAACGGGTAGAGTCAGCTGTAAAGTTTTCGCTCAAGCCTTTTTCAAAAGGCTTGCGGGGTATGGGGCAGCGCCCCATAAAACCCCCTTTATTCTTCCGCTTCCGGTTTCTCCTCAACTTTTTCCTCCGCCTTTTCCTCCTCAACGGGCGGCGCAGGCGGTGTCAGCATCATTTCATATAACTTCATATACTTTTCTTTGGAAGCATTCCACGAATAATCTTTCCTCATACCGCGCTTTATCATATCCGACCAAAGCTCGGGCTTTTCGTAGTAAATTTCCTTGGAATAATCTATAACATGTAACATATCATGCGCATTGTAGTTCGTGAACGAGAAACCGTCGCCCGTGTTGTCATACTCGTTCAGCGGGATAACGGTGTCTTTAAGCCCGCCCGTTTCACGCACTATCGGTAAAGTACCGTATCTGAACGAAATAAGCTGCGTCAGACCGCACGGTTCAAAAGCCGAAGGCATAAGCAGACTGTCGGCAGCCGCATATAACTTGTGCGCCAAGTCGTCCGAATAGAGTATGTTTGCCGAAACTCTGTCTTTGTATACCCACGCATAGTGCTTGAACATATTTTCGTAACGCTCCTCGCCCGTGCCTATCACGACCAGCTGAATATCATCGTTTGCGAGTATCTCGTTAATAACGCAGTTTATAAGGTCAAGCCCCTTCTGGTCTGTCAGCCTTGAAATTATGCCCACCATGTATTTGTCTTTGTCAACGGGTAGACCAAGGTCTTTTTGTAAAGCTGTTTTGTTGGCGGCTTTGCCCTCTGCAACGGTCTTTGCATCATAATTTTTGTAGAGCTTGCCGTCGGTGGCGGGGTCGTAAATTTCGTAGTCTATACCGTTGAGTATGCCGAAAAGCTGGTGATTGCGCGCACGCAAAAGTCCGTCAAGCCCCTCACCGTAATAAGCCCATTGTATCTCGCGCGCATAAGTATTGCTCACCGTCGTTATATAATCCGCATATACCAAGCCGCCCTTTAGCATATTTGCGCCTTTGTTGAACTCAAGCTTGTCCGGCGTGAAAAGATAATCGGGCAGACCCGTCAGACCGCGTATATACTCAATGTCCCATACACCCTGGAATCTTAAGTTGTGTATCGTCATTACCGTCTTTATGTCTTTGTAAAATTCACTGCCCGCAAACTCCGTCTTTACATAAACGGGTATTATGCCCGTCTGCCAGTCGTGACAGTGTATGATGTCGGGCTTGAAATCTATCATCGGCAAAACAGAAAGCACCGCTTTGCAGAAGAAACAGAAATTCTCAATATCCCAACAGATATTGCCGTATGGCTGCGAACCGCCGAAATGCGTTTTGTTGTCTATAAAATAATACTTTATACCGTCATATTCATATTGCATAACACCCACATATACCCATTGCAGCATGTAACCGGCGCTCATGTAAAAATGCCCAACATACTCGAATTTGTCCGAATATTGCGCAGGTATGCAGGCATAGTTGGGGATAATGACTCTTACGTCATATTCTTCCTTGTCAAATGCTTTCGGCAATGCGCCGACAACGTCGGCAAGACCGCCTGTTTTGATAAATGGTACACACTCTGATGCCGCAAATAAAATTTTTTTCATAGTCATTACCTCCCGTACTTTTTTTGATGTTGAGCCTGTCTTGTATCAAGGATACAATCTGTATTTTTAATTTAAATGTATTATATCATATTATGCCCAAACATACAATAAAAAAATGGTGATTTTATGTATAAATTTTTTGCTGATGTGTGTTGACCTTTGCTTAGATATATGAAAATTTAGAAATTGTATCTAAATGAGGCTCCGCCCCAAACCCCACCCGCTTTTTTTCTGAGGGCTAAGCAAAAAATTTTACTTTTCGTAAACGAAAAGCAATTTTTCGCTTAGTAAAAAGCGGGCAAGACGGAGAAACTGTGCGTGTTTGCTAAAAAATCAACGCTGACGCAAGTTTCAAAAAAGAATGTCATAACGAGTAAAGTCACTTTAAAATTTTCGCTTAGTAAAAGCGAGCAAAAAAAACTCACACGGAAATGGGGCTTAGCCCCAAAATTTTAAATAATATTCCGATAAATAAAGTCAAACTAAACAACCCCTAAAGGGTACCTTTAGGGGTTAACTAAAGTTTTCGCGCAAGCCTTTTTCAAAAGGCTTGCGGGGTGCGGGGCAGAGCC
>CANRCU010000267.1 GCA_947629215.1 uncultured Clostridia bacterium | reverse complement strand
CTCCGGGTGGTATCGGTAGGGTGCGGTAATCACCGCAAACAAACTCCGCATTGCCAAGCGTTGCCATATCCTTTAACAGCGATTTTTTACTCTGTGCAGCATAATTGGTACCGGTGCTATTACGGGCATAACCACCAAACCATTTGCCGCCAAAGCTGCACCCAAAGCCCACAAAACCTGTAAGCACCGGATCTGCATCCTTGTTGGCCTTTATAGTTTGGTACTGTTCCTCTGTTATAGTTTCCGGTAACTCATAGCCCGCCTGCACACCTTTTAACAAAGCGATCAAATACTTGTGTTTGTCATTCAGTATAATGCGGTCATAGCCGGTAACTTTGCTTTCAACGGAGCAGCTACCACAGAAAAGGCTAACAAAGCAGGCCCCCCCGTAGCGTTGAGGATCTGCGCCAAAGGTGTTGCTATGCGGCTCTTGCCGCCTTGGTATCTCATTGAACGCCCCCCCGTTAAGGTTGTTATTTATAATTTCGGCTATGTAGCGGGCTATGCGGCTTTTGCCTCCCATATACTGCATAGCCGAGCCTCCTTTTTATTCATCAAGCTGTGCCAGTTTTAAGCCCGTTTCAAAGCCAAGCCTAAAACACTAACGCCCCAAGCGTTTATAAGTGCGCCCGGCGTTTTATCCTGCGGGGGGGTGCCACCCGTTCATAATCAGCGTTGTTTACCTGTTGAATAGCCATCTCATAAAGGCCAACAAGCCCCGCAAATTCCTGCGGATCACGATCCTTTAATGTCTGCATAAAATATGCCTCCTTGGTTTTTAGTCTTTCTTAAAGAATTTACCAACCCAGCCATCAGCACCGAGGGGCAAGCCCGGCGCCCACGGAATAGGGCGGCTCATTATTTCAACCGTTTTTGCAAGCATTTCCTTATCACTTGCCCACGGCTTAATATCAATAACCACCTCATCGTGTATGTGGAATATAACGGGCAAGCCCTCTGCCTCCAGGTGTTCAATAGCCTGCGCCAGACAATCACGGGCAATGGCTTGCACACAATTCTCAACGAGCTTGCCGCCGTAGGTTTCAATGCGTTTCCATTTCTTTGTGGTCTGGTCCATACCCATATACGATATTGAGGGGTTGCCCCACTGGTTTACACCTATTTGTGGTGCATTATAAAACAGTTTTCTGCCGCTTGGCAGGGTGATCGTCATATAGTCGGTGTTTTGGTTGGCGTCCCATTCGTGTGCAAGCACAAGACTGCTTACGCCAACGCTGCCGCCTTGGCTGATAACTTGAACGGCTGCGGCATCCACCTTATACCACAGATCTCTTATTCGCTTGTTGGCATCACGCCAACGGCTTACAATATCAGGCAGATCCTCCTCCGATATTCCCATATCAAGTGCACCCATATTTATAAGTGCGCCGGTGCTGCCCTGGTAGCCGAGGGCAAGTTCTGCAACTTTGCCTTTTTGCCGGAGGGCATATTCGGGGTTGCCTTTTTTGATAAGTTCAATGGGCACGCCGAACATCTGCGATGCCGATGCCTCGTATATTTTGCCGTGGGTGCGGAAAACCTCAAGCCTCCACTCCTCACCGGCAAGCCACGATATTACACGAGCCTCAATGGCTGAAAAGTCGGCATCTATAAGAACATTACCCGGTGCCGCAATAAATGCAGTGCGTATAAGCTGTGAGAGCGTGTCCGGCACGCTGCCGTAAACGGCTTTTAAGGCGTTTAATTTTCGCCCCTTTACCAATTCACGGGCAAGCTCCAAAGGCTCTGTATAGGTGCGGGGTAGGTTTTGCACCTGTACCAATCGCCCCGCCCATCTGCCGGTGCGGTTGGCCCCATAAAACTGCAAGAGCCCACGCACGCGCCCATCCTGGCACACAGCCTGCTCAATGGCATCATATTTTTTGGTGCTTGTCTTTCCGAGTTCCTGCCGGATCTCAAGCATACGCTGTACCTCCGGGCTGTTATCGTCACGGGCAAGCATTTTTGCCACGGTGTCCTTGCGTAGCCCTGCTATTTCCTCGCCTGTTTCGCTTTCAAGCCAAGAGGAAAGCTGCTTTACACTGTTAGGGTTATTCAAGCCGGATATTTGCACGGCCTCTGTTGTGAGGCTGTTTCGGACCGTAGCACCGAGCTCCAGGGCACCCTCCACCATTTCCATATCAACAGCAACGCCTCGGCTGTTGATAATAAGATCCGTTTCCCATTCCTTTTGCACAAAGTCTGGTACGGGTACCGCTGAAAGCCTGCGCTCAATTTCCATTTCGGTTGTAACATCCTGGCGGTTATACTCTTTGAATAATTCCCAACGGTCGGGAGCGTGGTGCGGGTAGTTTCGTGTTCTGCCGCCGTTTGCCTTTGAGGGGGCGCACGGTACGCAAAAATAGCGTATAAGGGCTTTGCCTGTGTTTAATTTGCGTTTATCCTCCGGCAAGCCCAATGCCCTGCCTGTGGCATCCAAGCCCGCCGTATACCCGGCATACAAGCCGTGGAACATTGTGCAACGCCATTGCTCCGGTGGCAGCTGCCTGCCCATATATCTGGACAGGCAGCCCCACTCAAAGGGAGCATTGTATGCGTGCTTTAAGCACTGCGGATCAATCAAGGCATCGGCAACCCACTTGGGGAGCGTTTCGCCTTGCAGAAAATCACAGCACACGGGCTCCGCACCGTTAAGGGAATAGGCAAAGAGGAGGATCTCAAAGTCGGGGCTTTGTATGTACTTTTGGGCTCCGGCTTTTTGTATCGGCACGCTTGAAAAGGTTTCAAGGTCAATACTTAAATGATCCATACTTTTTACCTCCTTTGTGCTTTTAGGTGTTATGACTTACCACGGCTGCCCGGTAATAGGATTTACAGCCGGGCGGTTCTGCTGCACAGGTGCCGCCTGCTGGGGTGTAACGGGGTTATACTGCGGTTGATAAGCCGGAGCAGCGGGCTGTGCAGGTGTTGCCTGCGGATAACCGGCAGCAGCGGCCGGCTGCGCCGCATAACTCTGTCCGAGCCCCTCAAAGTCGCTGGCAGCGGATGCACCGCCGGCAAGAGCCTCACCGTCACGGGTTTTAAGCACATTACCAAGGCCACAGCCCACGCCCTTGCTGCCTGC
>CANRCU010000266.1 GCA_947629215.1 uncultured Clostridia bacterium | reverse complement strand
CTTATTTGCAAAACGCTTGAAGAGGCTGTTGACGGTCTTAAAACAATAATGATAGACAAAAAATTCGGTGAAAGCGGCAACAAAGTAGTTATTGAGGAATTTCTGACGGGTCCCGAGGTTTCGGTGCTGTCGTTCTGCGACGGAAAGACCATAGTGCCTATGGTCACGGCTCAAGACCACAAACGCGCTTACGACAACGACGAGGGGCTTAATACGGGCGGTATGGGTACATTCTCGCCAAGCCGTGTCTATACGTCGGAAACTGCCGAAATTTGTATGGAAACTATATTCAAGCCGACTGTTGAGGGGCTTAACAAAGAGGGCAGGACTTTTAAAGGCATAATTTTCTTTGGACTGATGCTCACGGCGAAAGGTCCACGTGTTATAGAATACAACGCGCGTTTCGGCGACCCCGAAACACAGGTCGTTTTACCGAGGCTGAAGAGCGATTTGCTTGAAATATTTGAGGCTTGTGTGGACGGCACTCTTGACAAGATGAATACAGAATGGTATGACAATGCGGCTGCTTGTGTTATAATGGCAAGCGGCGGTTATCCCGAAAGTTATAAAAAGGGTTACGAGATAACGGGGCTTGAGGCTGCGGCAGAGGTCAAGGAGCTATATGTGTATCATGCAGGCACGGCGCTCAAAGACGGCAAATTTGTTACAAACGGCGGACGTGTGTTGGGTGTGACGGGCGTTGGCAGCGACCTTGACGAGGCTATTAAAAAGGCTTATGACGGCGTTAAGCTTATAAATTTTAAGGATGCGCATTATCGGAAAGATATAGGTATAAAAAAATATTGAAAAAGAGATTTTCTTTTGAATAAATTCTTATGATACTAATATTTATAAGAATCAAATAAGGAAAAAACATATTTTCTTTTGAATAAATTCTTATGATACTAATATTTATGAGAATCAAATAAGGGAAAAATCATATTTTCTTTTGAATAAATTCTTATGATACTAACATTTATAAGAATCAAATGAGGGAAAAACATATTTTCTTTTGAATAAATTCTTATGATACTAATATTTATGAGAATCAAAAGAGGGAAAAACATATTTTCTTTTGAATAAATTCTTATAATTCGGAGGATTTTAAAATGAGTTTTTTAGATATTTTTAAGAAAAACAATGTAAGTTTACATACAAAAAAAGGCAAGGGTTTTGACAACTGGCACGCAGAAACCGATGTTGACAAGTTTGCGGGCATAGACCAGAGTGATGTGG
Source organism: uncultured Clostridia bacterium (assembly GCA_947629215.1). Lineage (GTDB taxonomy): Bacteria > Bacillota > Clostridia > Lachnospirales > CAG-274 > RGIG4310. The sequence continues at coordinate 1,855 of CANRCU010000266.1, read as the reverse complement.
AGAATTATTTATCGAGGATAACGGACGGGATATACGATTTTCTTGTTGTGACTTTAAAAGAGCCGGTACAGAATGCAAAGCTCATTCATATAAGGAAAGACTCCGACCCCGGTACGGTCAGTATGGAAATAAGCGTGCTTAACGAAGAAAACGGCAAAAGCAAGCTGTATTCAAGGTTTGGGCTGAAAAAAGAAAATGCGCTCGCAATGCTTGTTAATATTGCAAACAAGGGTGTTTTGCCCGATTTTTCGGACTGGGCGGATGTTGGCGAGTTCGGCGATCCGCGTGAGTTATGGTTCAAAAACAACAAAAAGAAATAAAAGAGCAAACTGTTAAAAAACTTTGTTTATTAAACTAACTTAAAGCGTCGCAGACCGGAATCCGCAGGGCGAGCTTTGCCTATGCACCGCAAAAAAGCAATGCGGACGCACGAAGTGCGGCTTTTGGCGTAGCCAAAAGTGCTTTTCGTCCGAGGAAAACAGCGAGTTTCAAAACTCTTTAGAGTTGCCGGAACAAGCTGTTTATACTGCTGTTGACTTCGAAAAAGTCCCGATAGGACTTTTTCGACAATTAGAATGAGGGGTCTTTATGTTCAAAGTAGGTCTTGGTTATGATGTGCATCGGCTGACGGAGGGTCGGGAGCTGATAATGGGCGGTGTGAAAATACCGTATGAAAAAGGGCTGTTGGGGCATTCCGATGCGGATGTGCTGATACATGCTATAATGGATGCGCTGGCAGGTGCCGCAAAGCTTGGGGATATAGGCAAGCTGTTTCCCGACACGGAGCCGCAATACAAGGGCATATCGAGCATATTGCTTTTAAAGGCTGTAAAAAGCGAGCTGGACAAAAGGGGTTACGGTATAGTTAATATTGACAGTGTAATTGTAGCCCAGCAGCCTAAGATGCGGCCATACATAGACGAAATGGAGAAAAATATCGCGCAGGCGCTTGATATGGATGTTGAAATGCTCAACGTAAAGGCAACGACCGAGGAGGAGCTTGGTTTTACGGGGCGTGGCGAAGGTATCGCGGCAAAGGCGGTTTGTCTTATCGAAAAAGTTCAATAGCGTTTGCCGATGCAAGAGGGGGAAAAGCACGGTGGAGTTATGGGATCTATATGACAGGAACAGAAAACCGCTTAACAAGCTGCACAAAAGGGGAGAACCCATTCCCACGGGGGCGTATCATATTGCGGTGTCGATAATGACCGTTAACAGCAAAGGCGAGATATTGATAACGTTAAGGAGTGCCGGGAAGCACCCGTACCCGAATATGTGGGAGATAACCGCAGGGTCGGTCGTGGCAGGCGAGGACAGCCGTACCGCAGCCAAGCGTGAGCTTGCCGAAGAAACGGGCATAGTTGTTGATGACAGCGAGCTGAAGTTTATACATACAAATATAAATTCGCACAGCAGCGGCTTTATGGATATGTATATCGTGAGAAAGGACGTGGATTCGGTAAGGCTGCAAAAAGGCGAAACGGAAGCGGCAAAGTGGGTCACCGTGGAGGAGTTTGACCGCCTTATCGAAAGCGGAAAGGTCGCGCCGCCTGTTGTGCGGAGGTTTGGGATATACAGGAAGTTTTTATAAATAGTTTATTATGGGGCGCTGTTTTTATTATGGGGCGCTGTTTTTATTATGGGGCTTTGCCCCAAACCCCACAAGCCTTTTTGGAAAAAGGCTTGACCTAAAAACAAAAGTTGTTGCAGCCCCAAAGGCTTACTAAAGCAATCCCCGCAAGTATCTCCGCTGCGGCTCAAAAAATAGCCTTGCGGAGAAACTATGCGTGTTTGCCATTAATTTAATGTGATTGTGGGGCTTAAAAAAGTGTTTGAACGGGGAAAAATCGGAATT
>CANRCU010000265.1 GCA_947629215.1 uncultured Clostridia bacterium | reverse complement strand
CCGTCAGCCATAAGCGCCGCAATTATCAGCGCTGCTCCCGCTCGCAGGTCCGTAGCTTTTACATTAGCCCCGCTCAGCCTGTCCACACCGTTTACTACAGCGCTTCTGCCGTCTATTTTGATGTCTGCGCCCATACGGTTCAATTCCGAAACATACATAAAGCGGTTTTCAAAAACGGTTTCTTTGACTATGCCGCTGCCTTTGCCCGTGGTCATCAGCGCCATGAACTGCGCCTGCATATCGGTCGGGAACCCGGGATAAGGCATGGTTTTTATATCCGTATTCTTTATTTCGCCGCTCGAGTTTATTTTTATAAAATTATCGCCCGATATTATTTGTATGCCCGTTTCGGTCAATTTATGAATGATAGGTCCCACATGCTGCGGTATAACGTTGTTTATGGTCAGCTCGCTGTCTTTTACGGCGGCAGCCATAAGCATATAAGTGCCTGCTTCTATGCGGTCGGGGATTATCCTGTAACGGCAGCCGCCAAGCTCGCCTACGCCTTCTATTATAATGCTGTCCGTGCCTGCGCCCTCTATCTTGCCGCCCATCTGGTTTATAAAATTTGCCAAGTCCACTATTTCGGGTTCCGTTGCGCAGTTGTGAAGGAACGTTTTGCCGTGCGCAAGCGCCGCCGCGAGCATAATGTTCTCGGTCGCGCCTACGCTCGGAAAATCAAGATAGATGCTGCCGCCGTGCAATTCGCGCGCACTCACTATAACAAGCCCGTGCTCTGTCATGACCTCTCCGCCCATAGCGGCAAAGCCTTTTAAATGCAGGTCTATCGGGCGCAGACCTATACTGCATCCGCCCGGCATAGGCATTGCAAAATAGCCGAATCTGCCAAGCAGAGCGCCTGCGAGCAGAAAAGAAGCCCTTATTTTTTTTGTAACACGATAATCGGGTATGGAATTTTGCAAATCACGGCAATCCAAATCTAAAATATTGCCGCTTATATCCGTTTTCACACCAAAGACCCTTAAAAGAGAGAGCATGACCGAAATATCGCTCAGATGCGGAACATTTTCTATCCTTATGCTGTCATTTGACAGCAGAGCTGCAGCCAATATCGGCAAAGCGGCATTTTTTGAGCCGCTTATTTTCACTCTGCCCGAAATGGCGTTCGGTTTTTTTATAATAAATTTTTCCATAATAAATTCTCCCGTGTAAGAAATTCATAATATCCTGAATTAAGTATTGACAATTCGGGCGCGAAATATTAAGGTAAATAAATGAATAAAAATATTGACAATTTTTTTTTGTTGAGCTATAATAAAAACGCAAAAGCGCCTTGTTTGACAACAGGGCTGTTTTAATATCCCGTATAAAGAATTTTTTGAGGAGGGAATTTTATGAAATTCACAAAAATGCACGGCTGCGGCAACGATTATGTTTATATAAATTGTTTTGAAGAAACGGTCAAAGACCCTGCAAAACTTGCCGTTATAATGAGCAACAGACATTTCGGCGTAGGCTCTGACGGCTTGATATTGATATGTCCAAGCGATATTGCGGATTGCAAAATGCGTATGTTCAACGCCGACGGCAGCGAATCCGAGATGTGCGGCAACGGTATCCGCTGTGTGGGCAAATACGTTCACGACAGGGGCATCGTCAACAAAAAGACTATCTCGGTCGAAACTCTTGCGGGCATAAAGATAATAGAAGTACACACAAACGCCGAGGGCATGGCGGAAACTCTGACCGTCGATATGGGCGAACCCATACTTTCGCCCGCTAAAATACCCGTTGTTGCCGAGGGCGAGCCCGTCAAAGGTCTTTCGCTGACCTCTTGTGACAAGAGTTTTGATTTTACCTGCGTTTCAATGGGCAATCCCCATGCGGTGACCTTTATAGACACGCCCGTAAAAGATTTTGATGTGGATAAATACGGCTCCGTGCTTGAAACAGACAGCCATTTTCCGCAAAAAGCCAACATTGAATTTTGCGAACCCGTTGACGAAACACATCTTAAAATGCGTGTATGGGAGCGTGGTACGGGCGAAACTCTTGCCTGCGGTACGGGTACTTGCGCAACGGTGGTCGCGGCTGTGCTAAACGGCGTTTGCCCAAGGGAAAAGGTCTATGTTGACATTCTTGGCGGCAAGCTCACCATTGAATGGAAAGAAAGCGACAACCATGTTTATATGACCGGTCCTGCGGCGTTCACCTTTGACGGCGTGTGGTTGGGCAAGACCGAATGATATGAAAGAACTGAACAGGCGTTTGTTTTTTAAACTGTACGGTATCTCGACCCGAAACCGTTTTTTCGGTAAACTGTCGGTCTTTCTCTCAAAAAGCGCCGAAATACTGTTTTTTACCATATACGGCATAGGCGCGCTCATAATTTTGCTTTCGGGCAGATTAAACCTGCTTTTGCGCTATCTTGCCGTACCTGCGATAACGGTCGTGTACAACACCTTTATGCGTAAAATACTTGGCAAGCCCCGTCCTTTTGTGCGTGAAAAAAACGTGACAAGCCTTACGGGGCATAAAGGCAGCAACTCATGCCCAAGCAACCATGCGGCGAGCGCAATGGTAATTGCCCTGTCGTGGTACTGCATATTTCCGCTGCTGTCGGTCTTACTTATCGTGCCTGCCTTTTTTACGGGCTTGTCAAGGGTGATGACCGGCGAACACTATCCCTTCGATGTCCTTCTCGGCTGGTTTATCGGTGGGGCGGCGGGGCTTATCGGCTTTGTGCTGAGGTTTTGAAAAAATTTAAAAAAGGTATTGACATAACAGTCAAATTGTGCTATTATAATATAGCTGTGATGAGCAGCGCCTATATTCCTCGATAGCTCAGCGGTAGAGCACTCGGCTGTTAACCGATAGGTCGTAGGTTCGAATCCTACTCGGGGAGCTTTTACGGCCCGTTGGTCAAGCGGTCAAGACGTGGCCCTCTCACGGCTAAAACGGGGGTTCGATTCCCCCACGGGTCATTATCCCAATTAATGGGGTATTTTAATAAGAACTTTCGGTTGATGTGTTCTTGATTCACCGATATTAGAGTGAATTATAAGAACCAAAATAGGGAAGAAAAATTTTTTTCTTTGAATAAGTTCTTATAATAATATGTGGCGACATAGCCAAGTGGCTAAGGCGTG
>CANRCU010000264.1 GCA_947629215.1 uncultured Clostridia bacterium | reverse complement strand
CCGTAAGTGAAAATCTTGTGCAGGCAGAAGAACAGGACAATACCGATAATGACGCAAAAGTGCTTTCACCTGTCGCCTCGGAAGAAGAATATGAAAGCGCAATGAGGCTGACAAAAGAAAAGGTATCGATACATCAGCTCATCAACTTTGACAAGCAGCCCGACAGCCCCGTTAAGGTGTCTATAGTCGTGCCCGTCTGCAATGTCGAGCAATATCTGCGCGAATGCCTTGACAGCTGTATAAATCAGACCCTGCGCGAAATAGAGATAATCTGCGTAAACGACGGCTCGTCCGACGGCTGCCTTGACATACTCTTGGAATACGCAGAAAAAGATGAGAGGGTAAAGGTGATAGACAAGGATAATGCGGGCTACGGTCATACTATGAATATCGGAATGGATATGGCTAAGGGCGAATACATCGGCATAGTGGAGAGCGATGACTTTGTAGAGCTTAATATGTATGAGGAGCTGTATAAGGTCGCAAAGGAAAACGATCTTGACTTAGTAAAAGCTGATTTTTATAGATTTTACGGTTCTAAAGATAATTACAAGTTGAATTATTTTAAAACCGCAAGAAAAGATGAATATTATAATATTATTATCGACCCGTCCGAGAACATTGAGTGTTTCAGGTTCATTATGAACACTTGGAGCGGAATATATAACAAAGCATTTCTTGTGAGCAAAGGTATACGGCATAACGAAACACCCGGAGCGTCATTTCAGGATAACGGGTTTTGGTTTAAGACCTTTGCAGAAGCAAGCAGAATAATGTTTTTGGATACTCCGTTTTATATGAACAGACGCGATAATCCCAATTCTTCCGTTTATAATCCACAGAAAGTTTTTTGCGGAAATGATGAGTATAAATACATAAGAAATTATCTTTTATCAAGACCTGAGCTGTTTGATAAATTTATATATATTTTTTCTCAAAAAAGATACCACACATATTTGTTTACCCTAAATAGAATAGCGCCCGAGTTAAAAAAAGATTATCTTCATATTTTTGCAAACGACTTTATTGAGGCAAATAAAAACGGAGAACTCAATCAAGCGTTTTTTACCAAGAAAGAGTGGGAAACGCTTCACTGGATAATGCGCGACCCCGATGAATTTTATTATAATTCATATCTTAAAAGGATAAAAATATCGGTTATATTGACTGTATATAATGTTGAACCGTACTTGATCGAGTGCATGGAATCTTTGTTGGCTCAAACGTTTAAAAATTTTGAAGTAATCTGTATTGATGACGGCTCTACCGACAATTCATATAATATTTTGTTTGACTATTCGCTGAAGGACTCAAGAGTAAAGGTTTACCACACCGAAAACAAAGGAGCCGGGGCTGCAAGAAATTTTGGCTTGACGATGGCATATGGCGAATATGTTTTATTTTTGGACAGTGATGATTATTTTGATAAGAATATGTTGAAAGAGGCCTATACAAAAGCGCTGGTTACCGATTCGGATATATGTATATATAAATCCAAACAGTTGGACAGCCTTACCGGCAAAATATCCGATTGTACTTTTTCGGTAAAGGAGAGATTTCTTCCTAAAAAAGATGTGTTTTCTTTGGAGGATATCAGCGATAATCCTTTTACAAGCATTATGGGTTGGGTATGGGATAAGCTCTATAAAAGAAGCTTCTTAGTCAACAACGAACTCAAATTCCAAGAGCAGAGAACGAGCAACGATATGTATTTTGCTTTTGCGTCGCTGTTAAGAGCAGGAAAGATAACGATATTAAATAAGTATTTGTATTATCAACGCCGAAATGTTCCCACATCTCTGTCAAACACAAGAGCTTTATCTTGGGAATGTTTTTATCACGCTTTAGAGGCGGTAAGGCATGAACTCAAAAAGATGGGAATATATGACGCATACAAAAGAGATTTTATTAACTATGCACTGCATAGTTGTTTATGGAATATCAATACCCTACCGCAGGAGCAAGCAAATTTGCTTTTTATTAAACTGAAAAGCGAGTGGTTTGAAAATCTGGAAATAGCCGATTACGGTCCCGAATTTTATCAGAACAGATCCGAATATGAACATTTTCTTGATATAATAAATACCGTCGATGACGGAGGGTACTGGAGTTATAAAATAAATCGGCTTACCCGCGAGGTAGATAGATTGACCGATCCTAATCGTCTTATTAAAGTTTCATCAAAAGAATCGTTAACTATAGATTCAATGGTGGAAAAGCTGGAATGGAACCGTGAACAGAAAAAAATTCTTGAAAAAAAGTTAAGAGAACAGAACAGCGAGAAATCAGCGTCAAAAAATGTTAAAGAGAGCGGCGAATACAAAAGCCTGGCGACTCAAAGAAATGAGCTGAAAAATCAAGTTGATCAGCTGAATTATACATTAAGTGAAATCTGGAATTCTAAATCGTATAAGATCGGAAGATTTTTCACCTGGCTCCCGCGCAAGATAAGAGGGCTGTTTAAGAAAAATAAGTAATATCAAGGAGATCAAAAATGTCTGTGATAACTGTGACCGGGACAGGCTATGTCGGACTTTCAAACGCGGTGATCTTAGCTCAGCACAACAAGGTCTTTGCGGTGGATATAATCCCCGAAAAGGTGGAGATGATAAACGCCCGCCGCTCCCCGATAGCGGATAAGGAGCTCGAGGAGTACCTTGCCGAAAAGCCGCTCGACCTCACCGCGACGCTGGATTATAAAACCGCCTATCAGCAGTCGGAGCTGGTGGTGATTTCCACCCCGACTAATTATGACGAGGAGCAGAATTATTTTGACACCTCGTCGGTGGAATTAGTGATAGAGCAGGTTTTAGATATAAACCCCTCGGCTGTTATGGTGATAAAATCCACCGTGCCCGTAGGCTTTACAATGGAGATGCGCAAAAAGTACCATACCGAAAATATTATTTTCAGCCCCGAATTTTTGCGCGAGGGGAAAGCGCTATACGATAACCTCTATCCCTCGAGGATAATAATCGGAGTGCCGCACGGCAGCGAGAAGATAACCGCCGCCGCGCATAAGTTTGCCAAGCTTTTGCAGCAGGGTGCGATAAAGCAGGAGATACCCACGCTTTTCTTAGACCCCACCGAGGCGGAGGCGGTAAAGCTGTTCGCCAATACATAC
>CANRCU010000263.1 GCA_947629215.1 uncultured Clostridia bacterium | reverse complement strand
CGCAGGAAATTAGCGATGCTTTATGCGCCGACCAACGGTCGGCACGAGCCTCTTTATTCATTGTGAAAAAACTGAATGAAATGCTTGCATTTCATTCAAGATGGTGTCGCTTTGCGACACCATCGGACACAAAAGTAAGTTCCCGCCGCTTATAGAAGCGGGGGAACTTAACCGTCGGTTAAAAAACACACGTCACATACAAGCTTTTACAAGCGCCTCGAATATTGCTGCGGAATTTTCATCGGTTTCAAAAGATAATTCCGGGTGCCACTGTACAGCCCACAAAAACTTTTTGTTCTCCATATATACAGCCTCTACAAGTCCGTCGGCAACAGCCATTGCCTTTAATTTTGGCGACAATATATTTACAGCCTGGTGATGATAACTGTTTACACCAAATTTTGCAGCGCCTGTCAACTTTGCAAGCGGTGTATCTTCCACCGTAAAAACATAATGCACAGTCCTGTTGTACGGCGGTTTCATCGTATGCTCTACGCTTGAAGAGTGCTGTGTTTTCAAATCTTGATAGAGTGTGCCGCCAAGAGCCGCATTTATAAACTGTATACCACGGCATATTCCCAACAAAGGCTTATCTTTTTCAAGTATGATCTCCAGCAAAATTTTTTCCTCTGCATCACGTTCGGGGCAGCTTTTTCCGCACATATCCATGCGTTCTTCGCCATAGACGGCAGGATCGACATCCTGTCCGCCCGTAAAAAGAAAACCGTCAAAACGCTCAACAGCGTCCGCAAGTATTTCCCTGTCTTGCGTAAACGGCAAAATAACGGGTATGCCCCCTGCCGCCTCAATACCTTTCATATATCCGGGTATCATCCAATAGCTGTTTTTCTCATCATCATACAAAGGCACTACACCTATATAGGGTTTCATAGAATATCATTCTCCTCTATTAATTTGTAAACTGCCGTATTTTGGTAAGCGGGTATCTCGTTATAAGCAAAAGCGACGGTCCCGTCCGCAGGCGAAACTATTTCCTGCCTTATTTCCGACGTATAGGGATCGACAACTCTTGCAAGCAGCTGCCCCTTCTCTACCCTTTCACCTGCATTAACCAGCCTTTCGAAAAAACCGGCGCACGATGTTCTTACGTTTACAAGATCCTTGCTCTCCACTACCCTTGATATATATCCGGCATATCCCTTATAATCCAATATCCCCTGCACGGACAAAAAATTAAGAACAGCGTCTACCGCCTGTTTTGCACTTTTTCTGTCTATTGCGCTCGTGCTTGTGGTATATATAGAAAATGCGTCGGTTTCCCATATCTGCCAATTGTAATTTAAAGTCGCAGTATCAAACGGTCGCGGATTGTGCAGCACCACATACGGCAAACCGAATTTTTTTGCAAGTTCTATATTTTCACTCCCCGTTTTCATAACACGTATCTGAGGCACAAAATCCCCCGGCATATAAAAAGACGCAAACTGTATACCATATGCATAGTCTTTTATATTTTCAAAAATACCACCTGCTATCCGCTGCGTGGTTTCTCCGAGCGAATAACCCGGATACATTCTGTTTATATCCGTATTGTCTATTATCCAAAATCTTTTCTTTATATTGACCGAATACGGATTTCCGCACGGAATGACAAGTATTTCTTTGTTTTTTGTTATTCTGCCTTTTTCTTCCAGTTTTTTTAATTTTTGTATGAGCTGTGAACAGGCATAAATTTGCTGGTACTCGTTTCCTCTCATACTGCCCATTATACAAACCGACTTTTCGCCGCTGCCGAATTTATACCCCGTCACACGAAAGTCATCTCTGTAAAGACCGTCGATCTTATACAATACCTCTTTTTTCATTGTGACACCTCCGTATGTTTAAGTATACGCCCCATAAGTGAGCCTTCCTCCACGACGGGATATTCCCTTATTGTAAAAAGCCAGCCATTCCCCGGCGCAGCTATCTCACAAAGCAATTTGCCCGAAAGCGGATCGACGATTTTTCCTATTATATCCCCTTTTTTTACAATAGAACCATATTTTTTGTTTTTTAAAAATATCCCCGAAAAAGGAGCATTAAGGTAATACACATCGTTTCCGTCCTCATCGTTGCTTACGGTCGGTCTGCGGCAGGCAGGTACATCATCTTTCCATATGCCAAGCTCGTGCATGAGAGAAAATATACCGTCTGTGAGCTGATCACCGTATTCCTCCGTAATACGCATACCTACGCCCATTTCGACCACCAGCGTATCTACGCCGCGGCTGTTGAGGCTGTACGCAAGTGTTGACTCCAAAACAGTGCTTGCGCCGTGTACCCATATAAAATCCACATTCGACTTCATGGCTATCGGTAAAAGTCTGTCCTTATGCAGCATATTTATCCTTATCTGCGGTACTTCGGTAAGAAAAATATTACTTGCATGAATATCCAGACAAAGATTTGTGCCTTCAATATCCTTTATTATTTCCGCAGCGATATACTCGTTCATATCGCCGTTATTGCTGCCGGGAAATATTCTGTTCATATCCAGATCGAATGCAGGTATACCCCTTGTAATGCTCTCTATACCGAAAGGATTCATCGCAGGGTAAATATCGACTATGCCATCTAAAAATTCCGGGTGTTCCTCAATTCTCCTTGACAATTCATAGCATACATACTGTCCCTCCAGCTCGTCGCCGTGTATTCCCGTTACAATACTGATCCTCTTTCCGTGTGATTCAAGCAGTTTTTCATCCGAATCATACGGCAATATACGGCGTTTTCTTATTTTTAACTCCTCGTCGACGGGCAGCCCTACGCTTGCTGCCGTCATTATACGATTTATAGGTTTTCTCATAACATTTCCTCTACTGTCACTCTTACTTCCTGTTTCTGTTTTCCTCCGCCGATAAACACACCCTGGTTTATGGCGCAGTCCTGAGCATCTCTGCCCGATGATATTTTTATATAAGTATCGTCGGGGATCCTGTTGTGGGTCGGGTCAAGCGGATACCATATGCCCGAATCGAATATTTCGACCCATGCGTGTGTTTCGCCCTCCCCTGTCAGCATACCCGCAACATAGCGGCATGGTATCTTATCAAGCCTGCAAAGCGAAAGCAATATATGCGCATAATCCTGGCAGACACCTTTGCCCAGCGCACATGCTTCCTCCGCCGACGTAAATACATTTGTTGCCCCTTGAGAATAGAAAAATTTTTCAAAAAGCG
>CANRCU010000262.1 GCA_947629215.1 uncultured Clostridia bacterium | reverse complement strand
GGCATTTGTGCAGATGCTCGCGCCCGAGCGCTACAGGCGTGATGTGGGCTTTCTGATAGGCGTGGCGATGCTGCTGGTGGTCTGCCGCCCCATACCGAAACTTTTTGCGGAAAAAACGGCAAGCATACCGACAAGCTATACGGCGGAAAGCGGAGATTATGAAAGTATCAAAAAAAGACTTCTCTCCGACGGCATGAAAGCAGAGCTGGAACGTGTTATAGCCGAACAGACCGGGGCTGAAAAAGCCGAAGTGGATACGGGCGGCAGCGCCGATATAAAAAGTGTTGTACTCTATGGCGATGTCGGCGACGAGGCAAGGGAAACGGCTGCAAAACTCTGCGGTATAGACAAGGATTCCGTTCTGATAAGGGAGAAATGATATATGCGGTTTGACAATAAAAAAATACGGCAGATAATATATATGGTTTTTGTGACGGGCATTGCGCTGCTTTTTTTATCGGGTGTGGATATGGGCGGCAAGCGTGAAGAAAGCGTTGAAACGCCGACCGAGATAGAGGAGATGGAAACACGCATGGAGCGTGCGCTCGGTCTTGTGGACGGTGTGGGCGATGTAAGGGTCATTATAAACTATAATTCAAGCGCGGCAAAGGTGCTTGCCAAAAACAAAACGGAGGAGATAGACGACACCCGAAAACGTTTTGAAGAAAATATAGTGCTTGGCAGCGACAACAGCCCCGTTGTGCTGCGTGAAAATGCGCGTGAGGTGCGCGGTGTGCTGATAGTGGCTCAGGGCGGCGGCAGCGCAAAGGTCAGGGCGGAACTTATTTCGGCAACTCAGGCATTATTGGGCGTTGAGGCGCATAAAATAGAAGTATTAAAAATGAGATCTCAGGAGGCTACAAAATGAAAACATTTAAGAAAAATCAAATTGTAATAACGGCGCTTGTTGCCATGATAGGCGCGGCAGGATATTTGAATTACATAGACACGCGTGATCAGACAAGCGAAGTGATGCTGACCGACGAGAGCGATCTTGCCATGCCGAACGATGTTATAGAGGTGGACGAAAACCCCGAGATAGCGCTTGACAGCGCAGATGCAGAGCCGGAAAAGACGGCTGCCGATACGGAAACGGCGGGGGAAGCGGTGTTTGTGAACAGCAGCTCGGACAGCAGTTATTTTATACAGGCAAAGCTCGACAGAGAACAGGCAAGAGCGAAGGAAAAAGACCTGCTGAATGAAATGCTCAGCAATGACAGTATGGAGGCAAGCAGAAAAAGCGAGGCTGCCAACGCCATGCTTGAAATACAGCAGCGTATCGAACGAGAGACCGCAGCCGAAGCCATGATAGAGGCAAAGGGCTTTAAAGAGGTCTATGTCAGGATAGATGACGAGACCGTGGATGTGGTAGTTGACAGAGAGGAACTGACCGATGCGGAGGTCGCGCAGATAGAAGATATAGTCAAGAGAAAAACAGGGTATGCAAGTGATAAAATAAGAATAAGCCCGTTGAAGAAGTAAAAATATAAAGCGGCTGCCACAAATTTTGCGGCAACCGCTTTTGGTATCAAAGCAATATTTTTTCGACAAAACTTTCTATTTCGTCCTTGTCGATAACCGTTTTATGTATGACTTCGCGTTTATCTATGTCTTTTATCGGTCCGGGTACGGGTGTTTCATTCACATCGCAGAGGACTTCCAGCGCCTCAAAGGGATTTATACCGTCGTATTTATCGTCGATAGCCCTTAATACATCTTTTGCAAATTTATACGGGCTGGCGGTCGAAACGATGATATTGGGCGTTTTGTCGCCCGACTCGGACAGATATTTCTTATATGCGCTGTAAGCTACTGCCGTGTGTGTATCCATAACATAGCCTGTTTCTTTATAAAGCTCGTTTATGGCGTCAAGTGTTTCGCCGACAGTGGCATATTCGGCTGCAAATTCGTCATTTACGTTAAATTCGTATCTGCCTTTTTCGGCAAGCTCGCTCATCATACGGCGTGTTTCGTCGGTAGAGCCGCTCAGATGATAGAGCAGTCTTTCAAGATTGCTTGAAATAAGTATATCCATAGACGGGCTGACGGTAACGATAAATTTACGGTCAATGTCGTAACTGCCCGTTGTTATAAAATCATACAGCACCTTATTGTCGTTTGACGCGCAGACAAGCTTGTTGACGGGCAGACCCATCTGTTTTGCGTAATAGCCTGCGAGTATATTGCCGAAATTACCCGTAGGTACGGTAAAATTCACCTTATCGCCTGTTTTTATATCGCCCGAGTTTACAAGCTGTGTGTAAGCGTAGAAATAATAGACTATCTGCGGAGCAAGTCTGCCTATATTTATAGAATTTGCAGAGGAGAACACAAAACCGTGTTCTTTTAATTTTGCTTTGAGTTTTACATCTGTGAATATTTTTTTAACGGCGGTCTGGGCGTCGTCAAAATTGCCTTTTATGGCGGCAACACAGGTATTTGCGCCCTTTTGAGTCACCATTTGCGCCTTTTGAACATCGCTTACGCCGTCTTCGGGATAAAATACTATTATCCTTGTGCCTTCCACATCGGCAAAGCCTTCAAGAGCTGCTTTGCCCGTGTCGCCGCTGGTCGCGGTGAGTATGACTATCTCCTCGTCAACGCCGTTTTTCTTTGCGGCTGTTTTCAGCAGATGCGGCAGTATCGAAAGCGCCATATCCTTAAAGGCGATCGTTCTGCCGTGAAAAAGTTCTAAAAAATTGTACTTGCCTGCTTTTACAAGCGGCGCGATAAGCGGTGTGTCGAATTTTTCGTCATAGGCGCGGTCTATGCAGCCGCGAAGCTCCTCTTCGGTATAATCGGTCAGCACGAGCCGCAGCACACGATATGCAAGCTCACGATAGGAAAAAGCCGTTATATCGCTCAGTTCAAAATCTATTTTCGGCATAGCTGTCGGCACAAAAAGCCCTCCGTCGTCGGCAATGCCCTTAACAACCGCCTGACTTGCCGTTACAAGCTCTTTTGCGCCTCTTGTACTTTTAAACATAATATCCATATTATCATTTCCTTTTTATTGATGTATTCGTTCAAAAAATATATTCATTCTAAATTACTATACCACAAAAGGCTTTCAAAAGCAACAAAAATATTAAAATTTGCAGAATCAAATTGTTAAGGTGTCAATGATAGGTTACACTTTTCTCAAGGCAAGTTGTCAAGGGTAAGGTGGAGATTTTGCGAAGCA
>CANRCU010000261.1 GCA_947629215.1 uncultured Clostridia bacterium | reverse complement strand
TCGGGTTCTGTCAGCGGTGCGCTTGTGCAAAGTTTTGTGCAAAAAACCTATAATATACTGTGCAGCGAAAATACCTTCTTCAAAAAAACAAATATATACATGATCCAGTGTGACACCGAAGTTCGCGAGGCCGTAAAAATAACCTGCGACAAAGACCTTGAAAGATATATGAACACAATGGAACTGCACGGACTTGGCGGAACAGACCTGCGGCCTGTATTTGAATATGTGCAAAAACTTATAGATGAACAGCAATTCAGCAATTTAAAAGGGCTTATATATTTTACGGACGGCTGCGGAAAGTTTCCCGAAAAGAAACCGCCGTATGAAACGGCATTTGTTTTTATGCGCAGCGATTATGAAACATGCGGCTGCCCCGAAGTACCGCCATGGGCTATACGGTTGGTACTTGACGACAGGGAATTGTAAAAAGAGCAAAAAAATCTGCCGATATGATAAGGAGTTGATAAAATGCCATTTGAGATAGACAATAATTTATTTGTACGCTTTGAAGATGACGGCACGGAGGTCGTTACCATACCCGACGGTATAACGCATATAGGCGAATATGCCTTTGCGGGAACGGATGTCGTTAAAGTCATTCTGCCGTCCGGATTAAAAAAAATCGAGCAATATGCTTTCCGCAGCTGTTCAATGCTGCGCGAAGTCGTTTTTCCGGATACTCTCAAAGAAATAGCGCGCTTTGCCTTCTGGGACTGTGAAAGCCTTGAACGCATCTGCCTGCCCGAAAGCGTCGACATCATAGGCAACGCCGTATTCCGCGATTGTTATATGCTAAAAGACCTGAAACTTCCCTCCAAGATGCAAAGCATCGGCAGCAGCGCTTTTTCAAACTGTGCAAGTATCGAAAAAATAACCGTCCCCGACGGGATAGAAATAATAAAACAGCGTGCGTTTTACGGCTGTCTTGCACTTAAAGAAGTGACTTTGCCCGACACTGTTTCTGAAATAGAGGAATATGCCTTTGAATCATGCCGTATTCTCGACAGTCTGAAACTGCCCGAAAAGGTTAAATATATCGGGCGTCATGCTTTTGATACCTGCCGTTCCCTTAAAAACATATATGTTCCGCAAACAGTCGAAAGCATCGGCAGCAGCGCCTTTATAAACACCGCTCTGTTAAATGATTTCCCGAGCGATTTTGTTACCGTCGGCAACGGTATACTTGTGCAGTATAAAGGCAAGGACACCGACGTTGTTGTTCCCGACGGTATAAAAATGATAGGCGAGCGAGCTTTTTCCTATAATAAAAATATCAAAAGCATAAAATTCCCCGACGGTTTGAAAGCGATATGCGAATATGCCTTTGAGTCATGCGAGGCTCTGACCTCGGTCGAATTGCCCGACAGTGTTGAAATACTCGGGGGCTATGCGTTTACGGGCTGTTTTTCTCTTTCAAAAGCCAGGCTTTCACCGAACCTTAGCTCTGTCGGCAGCGATATATTCTATGATACCACTCTTTTGAACGACCATACGGACGATATTTTCATACAAGACGAAAAATATCTTATAAAATATAAGGGCAATGAAACCGAGCCGGTCATACCGCAAAATATTACATATATATGCGACAAAGCCTTTGCAGGCTGTGAAACGCTGCAAAAAGTCATTATACCCGACGGTGTGGAGTTCATAGGCTGCAACGCTTTTGAATGGTGTAAAGAGCTTCAATGCGCAAAAATACCTCAAAGTGTGAAAGTTATCGGCGATAATGCGTTCCGCCATTGTGAAAGCATCAATGCGGAAATTGCCTGCGGAAACAAGCATATAGGAGAGAACGCATTTTTTAAAAATGCAAGGATAACCCTTATATCCGATAATATAAATTGTACGGTTACTTTGCAAAACGACCTTGTTGCACCGAACGGTGAAAACGAAGCGCTGCTTGCAAAATTCATCTCAAAGCCGTCAGCCGACCCGTTCTGCGAAATGACCGAAGACAGTTATAAAATACCTATAGCAATGGCTTTTTGCGGTACTATCGAAAAATGCGCAGAGTATCTGCAAAAGAACGCCTTGTCTGCCCTGCGTTTTATAATTGACGAAAATAATACGGATATGCTCGGAAAGCTGCTTTCGCTGAAATATCTCGGCAAAGACGACACCGACTACGGTATAGAGTATGCCTTAAAACACAGCCGTCTTGAGCTGCAAATGCAGCTTATGCATTTTAAACACGACAATTGGGGCGACAGCGGCGAAAACGACCTTGACGAAAAATTCAAACTTTAAGCTTGGGTATCGGTACCCGAATTTTGTAACTGTTTTGTAGTTTTAAGGAGAAGTTTTTATGAATATAATACAGGCAAAAAAACAAATAACCGATTCCGTGCGCGCTTATCTTGCAAAGGACGAATACGGAAGATACATCATACCTCAATACAAACAAAGACCCTTGTTTATAATGGGACCGCCCGGCATAGGCAAGACCGAGATAATGTCGCAGATAGCGTCAGAGCTTGGTATAGGGCTTATTTCCTACTCCATGACGCATCACACACGGCAAAGCGCGCTTGGGCTGCCGATAATAAAACACAAAAACTACTTCGGCACGGAATATGATGTTTCCGAATATACAATGAGTGAGATAATAGCGGCGGTATACGATACAATGTCGGATTCGGGCATAACAAACGGTATACTTTTTCTTGACGAAATAAATTGTGTATCCGAAACACTTACGCCTGTTATGCTGCAATTTCTGCAATATAAGGTCTTTGGCGGACATAAGCTGCCCGAAGGCTGGATAGTCGTAACAGCGGGTAATCCGCCCGAATATAACAATTCCGTGCATGAATTTGACATTGTGACATGGGACAGGCTTAAACGCATAGACGTTGAACCGAACTTTGACGCATGGAAAGAATATGCCCGAAATGCCGATATTCATGCTGCCGTTATGACATATCTTGAAATAAAGCCTCAGCATTTTTACAAGACCGAAACTACCGTAAACGGTAAACGTTTTGTTACCGCCCGCGGCTGGGACGACCTGAGCCGAATGCTCACTGTATGTGAAAAACTTGATATAGATACCGATGAGGGGCTTATATCGCAATATCTGCAAAACGAAAATATTTCTTCCGATTTTGCAATATATTACGAGCTTTACAAAAAATATAAAAGCGATTACAGAGCGATTTTAAATTGGGTTGTAGATAGAGTAAATAAAGATAAATTAAAAAAGCAAAATAATAAAAATGGAATAAATGATTTTAGAG
>CANRCU010000260.1 GCA_947629215.1 uncultured Clostridia bacterium | reverse complement strand
GGAGTTGCTTGCCTGGCTTGCCTTTTCATAGGAAATGCCAAACGGAGCAAAGCACTTACGCTGGCGAATATAAAGAGTGTCCTGGCCGCCGTTGGTCTTGGGATCTCTGTTCATTTCGTAAGGCACTTTTGCGCCAATATCCTCGTAAGAAATAGCACCTTTGCCAAGCGCAAAAGTGGTATAACGGGTACCGAGCACCACATACATACCAGCCGCAAGTGCCTTGCTACCAAAGTACGGGGTAGCGGCAGAGAGCTTGATCTCGCCGTCAGCAGGGGATGCACTGTTTGCAACAATCTTAACAGCACCCTCGGTGCTTTCGGTAGCATCAAAATAGCCCTCCTCTGCGGGGAGTTCATCGTCAACAACAACGAGCTTGCCATTCCAGGTACCAAGCTCAAGGCTGCGGGAAATACCGTCTTTGTCGGTGTACTTGAGGCGCTCAATGAGATTGAGGTTTTCAAGTCCGGTGCTTACATCGCTGTGCATAAACACGAGCGAAAATTTCTTTTTGTTTGCACCGCAGGCTTTGTTGGTTGCGGTGTTGAGCGTGGTTGCGGTCATAGCACCATCAACCTCTGTGGTGTGCTTTGCAACAAATTCCTTGCTCTTGGCATCGCTGTTCATAGCAAATACACCCTTGAGCACTGCAAGGATCGTGTTCTGGTCGAGCCCATCCTTGTATTCGGCAATCTGTGCGGCAACGGCATCCATAAAGTCCTGGCCGCCCGTAATATCGTAGCTGAAATCTCTTTCAACCCACGCTTTTGCACGGCCTACAACAACAACGCCCTGCTCAAAGGTTTTGAGGGATGTTGCTGTAATATCGGTCTGACCGTCATAGTTTACAGCCTCACCGTCAAGCAAGCCACGCATAGCAATGCGGGCATATCCGGTGCCGTCCTGGTTTGCAAAAACGCTCTTAATATCCGGGTTTGCGGCAAGGGCGGCCGACTTTTTGATCTCGTTCATTTTCAAGTTGGGAACGGTACCAACCTTGTACTTGAAAGCCTCGGCATTAAAGCTCTTGGCATCAAATTTTGTGTTAGGCATAATTCTTACCTTACCTTTCTTTAATTATTTTTTTATTCGAGCTTTGCTCCGGGGTTAGCCTCAAGATAAGCGCAAAGCTCGTCATAGTTCATATCTTTTGGCTCTTTTCCTGCCGGGGGCGGTGTCTTACCACCTGCGGCACCGGGCTGCATACCCTTAAACTGCTGCTGGGCGTTTCCGTCAGCGGTGTTAAAGAGAAATGCAGTAGCATCGGCATTTGCCAGCTTTTCAATTTCAGCGGTGAGCCCTTTAACGGCTCCGCTATCGTCCAGCTTGGCATCCTTGAGGAAATCGGCAAGCAACGCCTTTACGGCGATGTTGTTCTTTGCACCGGCAGCTGTGAGGGCAGCCTCAACGGCGCCGTCAAGGCGTACACGGGCAAGCTCTGCCTCATAGGTCTTTTTTGCCTCTGCGTTTTGGTTTTGCAGAGTAGTGATCTGCTCCTGCAAGGCAGCTGCATCGCCGGTTGACTTTTTAAGGTCCTCCAGTTGCTGATCCCTTGCTTTTACATCGTCCTCTGCCTTTTTCTTTGCGGTGTTTACCTGGTTAAAGTCTGCTTTGGAAACAAAGTTTTTGCCAATTTCAGCTGATACCTTGGCATCCACCTCATCCGTGTAAGCCTCACCAAGTATATTTTTTAACCACTCCAACATTTGCTTTTACCTCCTTTGGTAATAGTTGCTTTCCTTGTTTTCCGGCAAGTCCCGGTAATGCAACGCTCCTGCTTGTATTCCGCCGGAGCAGGCGGTATTTTTTTGTATGAAAAAAGCACCGTGCATTTTCAGCACGATGCTTTTAACAACCGTTATTGGTGGGTTATGCCTCGACAATAACCCATTTGCCGCCTGGGGAGCTACCGTCAAGCGGTGCGGGGTTTTCCTTTGAATAAAGGTAGTCCTCGCCGCTATCATCAATAACTCTGTACATACCATCCTCCTCGGTGGCCTCGTATGTTTTACCGTTGGTTAAACTATCCACACCAAAAGAGGGACCAATATATTTAATTTTCATTTCGTTTACGCTCCTTTCGATTTTTGAGTTTAACCTCGTATTGCACGCCGTCACTTTCATACCAATGCAGATCAAAAATATATTTGTCGCTGGTAACTTTACCCGCCCGCTTTTGCCATTCGTCTGCTTTGCCTCCGTAGGTTTCAACAAGACGATCAACGCAGCGGATGGTGGTGTCTGTGTCTTTACCCGCCATTGTAACAACCTTTTCAAACTTGGTATGCTTGGGTATAAAGCACTTTTCACCGTTCCACACATAATTTAATTTTTGTTGCAGGTAGTTTTTGCTGCGTGCAAGGGTTTTATAACTTTCCCACAATTCGGGGTTATCGTATTTGAGTTTTTGAAAAGCCTCAAAGGTGGCGGGAAAATCGCCATCCATAAGGGACTTGTACCGTTCAAACTGCAATTTGTCCGCACTTTTATTATAATTCTTTTTACGTTCTTTGTCAACAGTGCCTTCGCCGTGCAGCTCGTCTTGTTTGGCCTTCCACTCCTTATACGTCATGTCCCGCGGAACTTCGAAGCTCTCGCCGGTCTTAACGTTCCTCGCGACCCGCTCCCCCACAATATCCGGATCAATGGCCGGGGCGGTGGTGCAGCGGCAGTTTGGATGCCATGGCGGAACTGTAATGCCGGGATCATATTGGCTCATCGGAATGGTTTTCCCATCCATCTCACCGCATAATTCACAGGTGCGGGAATCCAGCGTTCCAATGATCTCCGCCATATCCACGCCAATTTCCTTGTACGTTTCCCGGTTGGCCACAGCGTTGAAATATGTGGTTTCCGTGTGAACCAGCCGTCCCGCCTTATACCGGGCAACTCCAAATTGCTTGCGAATTGCGTCAGTGGTTTTCTGAAGGGAATCACCTCGCAGCAGGGCCTGTATCAGCCGGGTTTGGATTCCGCTTACAAGATTTGCTTTGCCCTCCCAACACCGATCCCGGAAAGTTTTGTTGTCCCCCGTCCACGGTTTTGAAAGTAAAGTCTCCAAGCGCTTTTGATTCAGAGCGGTTACGTTCCATCCAATCCCAAGGCCACGCTGAATCTCATAGCAGCCGTATGTATACCCGTCCGCAACCACCTTTTTCAACAGTTCATCAATGGAATCCGTTTGGTTCCCATACAGAAGTTCAAGTTGCTGTTGAATCTGAAGCTGAATGGTTTCAAGGCGGCTGATATGG
>CANRCU010000259.1 GCA_947629215.1 uncultured Clostridia bacterium | reverse complement strand
CTCGGGCGGCGGCGTGACCTTTTCGGGCGGAGAATGCATGTTGCGGCCGGACTTCCTTGCGGAAGTACTGCGGAAGTGCAAAGAGCGCGGAATACACACGGCGGTGGACACGGCGGGTTTCGTGCCATTTTCCGGTTTCGAAAAAGTGCTGCCGTTTACCGACCTGTTTCTCTATGACGTGAAGATGATTTCGCCCGAAAAACACGTCGAATATGTCGGACGAAGCAACGAGCCGATTCTCGAAAACCTGCGTAAACTGTGCGGCCGCGCCGACGTGATAGTGCGCGTGCCCGCGGTAAAGGGCGTAAACGACGGCGAAGAGATGAAGAAGATCGCGGCTTTCGTAAACACGCTGCCCGTGCGCGGCGCGGAGCTTCTGCCCTATCACAACATGGGCGAGAAAAAATACGCGGCATGCGGCATGAGCTTTACCCCGTTTTCCGCACCCGACGAAGCCGAACTCGAAGAGATGAAAAAACTGTTCAAGGCAATCCTTCCCGCCGAACAATAACCCGTTCACGTGATTTTTTGCAACGAAAACAGCCCGTCCAAACGATTTCTTTCGGGCGCCGAACATTCACTTTCTGGTGATTTTTCGCGCCGGGCATAATCCGCCCGAAGGATTTTCCGGCGCCGATTTTTACGCAAAAAACAACTTGCGCACAAAAATACACTATAAATATACAACCGGTCGGCACGGGCTGCTTTGACTTTAAGCGCTTGGCATTTGGTTCCGGCAATTTGGTTTTGCTCTTTTTGCACAGTCCGAAGCGGTCGCATAAAACGAAAAACACGAACCCTCTTTGCCGAAAGTTCGTGCTTTTCGTTCTTGGCGAAGTTACCGGGAGTTGTTGCAGATCAAAAACTGCTTTTAAGTGTTGTAAACGTTATGATCTCTTTTCAGCACATTTATTTCTTTCAACGACGCCCATTGTTTTTCTATAATCTGCCGTACTTTATTCTTTATTTGCCGAAATTTTTCTTTGTCCTTGAAAATCGGTATGCGGATTTCGGTCCATCTTTCGCCGATGTTCGGCAATGTGGTATCGATGAAAACCTTATTCAGCGATTGTTCGTAAACAAGCTTATGGGATAATGCGTAAAGAAGATATTCCGGCGTCAGCCCGTATTTGTTTTTAAGGTCTGTTACTCTTATCACTTTTATCTCTCGGGTCAAAATACATTTAAGGTCGTATGGGGAAACCATTGCAACGCTGCCGATCCTATAGCTGCCGCGTCTGACGTACAAAATATCTTTCGGTTTCAACTTTTTCGATTCTTTATAAAGCTTTTCGTATTCTTCTTCCGGAATTAATGCGGTCGGGTCTTTGTACACTTGCCACTGAACTATATCTTTTACTCTTATGTACGGAATTTCGCCTTGCCCCTTAAACTCGGCATTGGGTGAGCCGTTACCGTCAAAACATTTGATAACTTTTTCGTCGATCAACTCCTGCAGCGGCACTAAGTCAATGTCGTTTTCTTTTGCGCTTTGCTCGATTTCTTCCATTTTGCTTTGCCAATAATATCTCGGAACAAAAATATCTTTTCTTAAAACCTCCTCTGCCCCTATTTCGAATGTATATTCTTTTTCGTTTGCTTTCTTTCGGAATGTCCCGCTCCTCTTCTCTGTTATTTCTTGTATGATTGCCGGCACGTCGTCCAAAACTTTGTCGGTTTTCCTTCCGCAAATATCTTTAACGTAAATCGGCTTGCCGTTGTGGTCATGCCCGACATATTCGGCAACCGCCATATTTATTTTTTCTTGCTGCGGCGTATCTTTTTGAAGGACAATAGCTATACATTTGGCATTATTGTGCGGCCTGAACGTATTGTGAGGTAAGTCGATAATCCATTTTATATTGTGCTTTTTTATAAAATTCCTGAAATCGCTTTTGGACGGGGCATGAAAGTATGTTTCCGGTAAAATTATTCCCAACACGCCGCCCTTCCTGAGAAATTGCAAATCCCTTTCAAAAAATAACGTTGACGGGTTCCCTTCGGAAACCATTTTTCCGTTTTTGTTTTTCGCCAGCTCGTACTGTTCGAGTTTTGTTGCACCGACAATCTTTATATCTTTTCCGAACGGGGGATTCGTCAGGCAAACATCCAAATTTTCCAGTTTTATAAATTGTCTCGTCTTTTCTTTCCAGTTTACCGGCAAATCCAAACTGTCTTCGCAAAAAATCCCGCCTTTCCCGTCTCCCAGTATCGCCATGTAAGATTTCGCCACTTTGGTTAAAAACGAGTCTTTTTCTATCCCTCTGATATTCTTTATGCCGATTTCTTTCTTTTCTTCGAAAATTGCCGCTTTTTCCCATTCCAATTCGCAAGCTTCGGCATCGACCTTATTCCAAAGATATTTCAAGCCTTCGACAAGAAAACCGCCCGAACCGCAGCTTGGGTCGATGATAATATCATCAAGATTCGGATCAACCGCGTTCACCAATAATCTGATTACGTTTTTGGGCGTAAAAAACTGCCCTTGCTCTCCCTTCAACGAATATCCCGTAAACACCTCAAAAGCATCCGCTATCGTGTCTCGGTCGGTTTCGATCAAACAAAAGTTTTGTAATTTACCGATAATATGCCTTAATGTGTTGCCGTCCAGTGTGACCATATCCGCCGAGTCGAGGACATCGTCATATTTTGCCTTTACCTTCTTGAACAGTTTGTCTATTCTGCCGTACACTTCATCGTTCGTATCCGCATCCGATACTCTGAATTGTACCATTTTATCCTTCGGTGTGAATCGTTCGTCGTATATTTTGCAAAGAATGAGATTGATCATTTCTTTGGCTATTGATTCATCTCTGTTTACGCCGACGCTGTTGCCTACGATAAAGCCTCGTATTTCGGAAAAAATTTGTTTTAGGTTATGGGTTTTCTTCAAATCTTTTCTGCGATACAATCCTATTTCTTCAAGCTTTTCCCCATATTTCGGTATTGCTGGTATTTCTTCAAACGTGATATCCCCCGAATGCTCGATCTTTTTGATATATAAACTTTCTGCGCCGTTATACCATACACCTATTTTGGCTTCCGAAAATTTTAAATACAATTCAAGCTGACGTCTACCGTCGGTTCGCGTCGGCCTCTTGTTCTCCACTATCATCTTCAGTTGTTTTTCTTCGCTTTCGCCGTTTTTCTTTTCGAAAACGGCAATGTCCACGGGATAACTGTTTGGATCCGACGGACTGCTTTTTACTCTGTATTGAGGACGAGTCTGAATCATTTCTTTCGGATATTCATAATCCTCGACCAAAATTTTGGAAAAAACCTGCGTGCTTGCAATTTCCTCGGGCGTTGCATTGATCTCGATACCCGAAATATAGTCCTTTATTTTTTCCA
>CANRCU010000258.1 GCA_947629215.1 uncultured Clostridia bacterium | reverse complement strand
GTGCTTTCAAAAGCGGCACGGTAGGCATCTGCCTCGGCGGCCGCCTGTTCCTTTTCAGCTTTAAGGCGTGCCAGTTCCTCCTCCGGATCGTCCACCCAAGGATGTTGCTTAACAATGGTTTCATCACTGATAATGCCTTTTGATTTTCCGCAGTTGTCAATAGCCTCTGTTTCGTTAATGAGTATATCACGGTTAAAAATAACCGTTACATCCTCGCCATCAAAGTTGCCAACGACGGTGTTAGCGAGGTGGGCATTTACGAAAAAGAGCAGATCCTCAAAAGCGGCTTGAAATTCGGTTTCCATACCGTTTGCATCAAGGTCAATGTCACTATACATTGAGCGTATGTTCATTTGGTTTGGCGTGCCGTTCATTCGGTCATCCTTGGCATCGTAGCCCCTGGCGTTCTCGATTATGGCCTTTTTCAAAAGCTCCATAACCGCCTTGTAGTTTTCGGCATTTACCGCAACCTCCAAGGTATCAACCGCACCATCCGAGCCGTCCGCCGTTGTTCTAACCTTAACTGCGCCGTAGGTGGCGAGGCTTCGCCTAAATTCGCCCAAGTCCTCGCCGTCATAGTTATGGATAACAAGCACGGTGTTGTGCACATCCTCCTCCATAGCGTTTACAAAGTTGGAAAGCATAAGGTTGAGGGCATCCTGCAAACACCTTACACGGCAAAGCAGCGGCAGCTCCCTGTGGTTTGACTTAAAGCACACCAAGGGGATCCTGCTCCAGTTAAGCTCCTGCGGCTTTTTAGTTTTCGGATCAATAACGGTAACATAGGCGCCGGAGGTTGCATCGTTGTCAACCTCAAGCGTGCCGTCTTTCCAGATAAAACGCTCAACGCCGCCTGCGTGGAAAACCTCCACCTTTTCAACAATGCTTTCGTTGCCTTTTTCGTCATATTCATATATGGGAAAAAAGTGCACGGCGCAATCAAGATCGGTGTGTGCGGTATCACTCCAAAACGGCAGCACCTCGTGCGCCGGAAGCATAGCAAAAGCAAGTGCGCCATCGTCTGCATAATAAGGGAATACCCACGCCTTGCCGCCCGTCAATGCCTTTTCGGCTACAATACGCAATGTGCGCTGCGCCTTATGCCCAAACACTTTTGACAAAGCCCTGCCATAATCCGCATTTTTGGTATCAAAAGCAATAGGCTGGCCGCAAAGGTAATTTGCCTTTTGATCCACCATTTTTGCATACTGATTATCAATAAGGCGGTTGTTGGGTAGGTTTTCAACCTCTATAAGCTCGCCGCCCTCACCAATAACCGTACGCTTGCGTTTCAAAATCGTTTGCATACCATCATAATAAGCATCGCCGGCAATTTGCCTTTGCCGTTCTTGGGAGGTCAACCACTTTTTGATCTCGAGCTCCAAAAACTGCTTATCTGTAATGCCCGGTACAATGTTTGCAGTCATACGAGCCTGCATTTCGATTGACGGGGAATAAAAATTTAATTCTTTCATTGGTTGCACCTCCTTTACTTAAAGCTGTAATTTGGACCGGTGGAGTATTCCTCCAAAGCGTACCGCATAGCATCCATAAGGTGGTTAAAATCATCTATGGGGCGGTTTAGCTTTTTACCAGTCTTTGTGTCCGTGTCCCAAGTGTAGTTGCCAATTTCGGTAAGGAAATTTACGCACTTGGGATGTATGAAAATTTTATAATCTTGTATAAAATCAATGCCATTGTTTATGCTGTCTTTGCCCTTGCGGGCTCTGCGTATATGGGAAAGCCCCAAGGCGTAAAGGCGATCAATGCTTTTGGGCTCGGCACTGTCGGCCCGAATGCGCTCTTTGGCGTAGCCCGCCTCAATAATGGCTTTGGCTATATCCTCGTTGCTCATACCCGGCTTGTATATTTCATCAAAAACCCAAAGGGTTTTGCTGCTGGTGTCTATCAACCCACAAAACAAAGCGGTAGGATCGTTGGTATATCCAAAGTCAAGTCCAAACGCCGATTTAATACCCGGTGTTTTCCGTACCTCGTCAATGCTGAAAAGGCGCTCCTCCCAGTTTTCATATACCAAGCCATCAACGATGCCCCAATCGCCAAGGCCGGCAACACGGTAGCGGCGGGGGTTGTTTCGTTTCATATTTTCAAACACTTTTTTATCTGCTGCATCCAGCCACTCATTGCAAAGGTAGTTTGTAGTCATTGCCAGAATATCCGGATCCGGTGCTGCATCAAAAAAGCGGTGTTTGATCCAGTGGTGCCTATTCCACGGGTTAAAGGTA
The DNA here is from genome assembly GCA_947629215.1 of uncultured Clostridia bacterium. GTDB lineage: Bacteria > Bacillota > Clostridia > Lachnospirales > CAG-274 > RGIG4310. The sequence goes on along the minus strand of CANRCU010000258.1, from coordinate 1,150 downwards.
AGCGTAATTTGTTTGAACAGCCCCGGCGGCACCTCGCCTCGTATGCTTTCATTCAGGGTGTCAAAATCTGCCTCGGAGCTTATCTCGTATGCCTCCTCAATCCACAGCCAACAAAGCACACCAACCTCAACGGTAATGGATGTTACTTTTAGCGGATCATCAAGCCCACGAAAAAGGATCTTTTGTCCTGTGGGCTTATAGGTCATTTCAAGCGGGCTTGCCTTTATATCCCACCAAGCATCAACGCCGAGGCGGTGTATAGCCCATTTAAGCTCCGTAAAGCAGCTGTCTTTTAGTGTGCGGTATGTTTTACGCACGCAAAGCAAATTGGCTTGTGGGTATTCCATAAGCCGTGTGATGTTGTTTAAGGCGGTTGTTTTTGACTTTTTAGATGCACGGGAGCCCTTGCATACACGGTACCTACCCTTAAAACGCCAAAATGTACCATATCCTTTGCCCACAATATCGGGGAGGTGCAAGTGCTTGGCTGTTTTAGTCCTCAAGATCCTCACCGCCGGAAATAACCACAGGGACAGCACCGGCAACATCTACCTTGTCGGTAAACAGGCCGTAACGCTTACCCAGAAGCTCCGCGGCCTTGAGGCGTTCCTTTTCGTCCGGTGGTTTTTTGATGATTTTTGCCTCGGAGCAACCATCGCCATAACCCTCGACAACAACCACACTTGCCTTGCTTTCCCCACGCAGCACCGAGGTAAGATACTCCATAACCTCGGTAGCCTCCGCTGTTTTCTGGCTGCTTATTTCAGCTAACTTTTCCTCAATATAGGCTTTAATGTTAGCATTTGCAAGCAAACGGCTGCCGTTAGCTCTTGCCACGCTGTCCTTTTTAACATTCGGGTACGCAGCCTTATACGCACGGCTTGCATTGCAATCTATGATATACTCATCCGCAAACTTTTGCTGGTTGTCGGTCATAGTGTATCACCTCGCTTTCATAGCAAAAATAAAAGAACAGGCAACGGGACCGTAAGCACACGGCTCCGCTGCTGTTCTTATCCAAGGAGGCATTGCCCTTGTGGTCAATACCCGCAGTTTACATTATACACTATGTAAGCCGGACATTTTGGGACAACTTTATTTTTCGCCTTTATTTTCTTGCTCAAGGTAGCGGTAAACCCTTTTACGCACG
>CANRCU010000257.1 GCA_947629215.1 uncultured Clostridia bacterium | reverse complement strand
AAGGTGTAACACTGCCTTCGTGTACAGTAAACGTAATCTTTCCGTCTTCTATGTCGGAATCATCCATGGGTTTGCCGTTAGCTTTAAGAGAATCTTCAACATATGTTCCGGCATCCGAAGGAATTTCATCACCGATAACAAAGCCGCCTATGTCAACATTGGGCTCTTTCCATTCGTAGCCGCTTTTCAATTCTAACGTCCAGTGAAATTCACCTGTGGTACGGTCAAATGTACCATTCTTTGACATATAGACTTTGTTTTTGTCTGCCAGTATAACATCAATTACAGGGATATTGTCGATACCGAAATCCAGTTGAGCTTTTCCGTCATCGTCATCATCTATGATATTAGGGGAAGCGCCGAATACAAAATATCCGCTTACATCATGGTCAACATAACTGTTGACGGTAAATTCCATTCTGCCTGCCTGAGTAACTCTTACCGAAGCATCATAACCCTCGATAGGAAAAAATATATCTTGCGGCAACTTCAGCAGGTCTTTAGGTAAGGTATAGGCAAAAACGTCACCATTATTTGTGCCTTTGGGTATTACAAATTCAAAATACATACCCAACTGTTCTCCGTTTACTATCGGATTTTCAGCCGATTTGCCCACTTCCACTATTTCTTTATTGTTCTCATATTTGCTGTAATCTACAAACTTTACATCTGTAATAAATCCGTCAAAAGGATATTCTTCCGCGTATGTATTAAAAGTGAAACAAGAAAACAGCATAATAAAAGCCATAACAAAAGCAAGCCTTTTTAGAGTTATCTTTTTAAACAAAGCATCTCTCTCCTTTCTTTATAAATTTCAGCCCCGTAACAGCCCCGGCGTTTACCTCATTAAAAATAACATAAACACCGAACTGCCCCGATATATAAATACAAGTTACAGACCGGGAATACAGAACAGTTTCATTTAAGAATATTATACACTTTTTCCCTACAAAAGTCAATGAAGTTTGCTGTATATGTGAAATATGTACATATTATACTAAAATTAAATATATTTTTTGTAGACAATATATATTTTTGCTTGATTTATCAACAAAATAAGACCCCACATCCTAATGAAGGGGGTCTTGCTGTTATATCAGTTACCATTGTTCGGTGTTATTGCCTACATATTTTGAAACTTTTTCTATAAAATCCCTATCGACTATCTCTACTCCCGAATGATTCAGATGCGCATCGTCACGGAAATTATCGTTTGTAAGCAGGTTTTTCTCTTTGTTTATAAGATTATAATCAAAATATTCCACACCATATTTGTCTGCAAGAGTTTGAATAACATTGTGGATACCATCATAATTTTTAATGTAATCCATGCTAACATTGGCTATCGGCGCAGTTACCCATATTATATTTATACCCTGCTGTTTGCAAAGGTCTGTCAATTTAAGCAGATATTTTTGCTGCGTTTTGTCTATCTCCCACTTTAAACCGTCAAGGTTTTTAAATTGGTTTGTTTTATCAAATTCGTCGGGCAGCATATTATAATCGCAATAAGTGTAACCCTTTGAACGGTATTTTTCCGTACCCTGCTGTTTTGCGGATACTGGCATTGCAACATTGTACTTTGCTTCAATTTTTTTCTTCTGCTCGGACGTTTCAAAAGCAAAGTAATCTGCCTGGTATCTGAAAGACGGCGTATAATACTTTAATTTTTCGCTCAGCGGAAAGACTTCTCTTATATATTCTTCTTCAAGCTCTTTATTTTGCATGACCTGAAACAAATATCCCGCTTGTGTGAGTTCAAATTTATCGTCAAGCATATCCCAGTAAACTTCCAGCACAACACACTTTGGTTTTTGATAATTGAGTACTTCTCTTAATGTATAATAGGTTGTGTCCATATGCTGTAAAGGCATACCGAGCTGAAAACTTTCCGTACCGAGAGCCGTGTCAAAAATTTCGGGGTCAAAAGTACAATAAGAATGTGACGAACCAAGGAACACCATATCAAGGCTGTTTTTGGGCAGCGCATAAAAATCGTTCCATCGGCTTTGATTATACCCGTTTACCAGATTTTCGGTGCTTGCCTGCGAATATTTCAGACCGACTTTATATACAAAAGGTACAAGCGCAGCAATGAATATAATGACTTTTAATATAAATATAAGCATTTTTTTCGGTTCGGTCGCGGTTGCCATGATATACACCCCCTTGTTGGGCAGGAAAAAGATTTTTGAATAAATTTTTATAATGTTTCCTCAAAAAGAGCTTTTGCAAAATCGTTTTCGTCAAAGGGCTGAAGATCGTCGATACCCTCGCCGATACCTATATAACGCACAGGTACTTTAAGTTCGTTTTTAATGGCAATAATTATACCGCCCTTTGCCGTACCGTCCAGTTTTGTGAGAACAATACCCGTAATGTCTGCCGCCTCTTTAAACAATTTTGCCTGCTGCAAGGCATTTTGACCCGTAGTTGCATCAAGCACAAGAAGAACTTCTCTTTGAGCCTCGGGATATTCCCTGTCGATTATACGGAAGATTTTTTTAAGCTCTTCCATAAGATTTTTCTTATTGTGAAGTCTGCCTGCGGTATCGCAAAGCAAAACATCTGTTTTTTTGGACTTTGCGGACTGTATGGCATCATAGACAACTGCCCCGGGGTCTGAATTTTCCTGATGCCTTATCACCTGAACATTGTTTCGTTCACCCCATATTTCCAGCTGGTCTATGGCGGCGGCGCGGAAAGTATCCGCTGCGGCAAGCATGACCGATTTGCCCTGCGCTTTGAAATTGCTTGCAAGTTTGCCTATTGTGGTAGTCTTGCCAACACCGTTAACACCTATCATAATGATTATCGACGGCGGGGTCAGGTCAAAGGGTGTTTTATCCTTTGTCAAAATATCCGTGATTATGTCAATAAGCAGGTCTTTTACCTTTTCGGGTTCTTTTACCTTTTGTTCTTTTACCCTGTTACGCAATTCGTCTATAACAGCCGTTGACGTTTCAACGCCTATGTCAGCCATTATAAGCGTTTCTTCAAGCTCTTCATACAATTCCTCGTCTATTGTTGTGAACGCTTTCAGAACATTTTCTATACTTGACAGTATATTGTTCCTCGTTTTCGACAACCCCGATCTTATCCTTTCAAAAAAGCCCTGTTTGCGTTCGGCTTTTTCTTCGGTTGAGGTGTCCTCGGAGGTGTCCTCCTCTGTTTCCGTGTCGGTAATTTCTTCCTTCAAGATTTCTTCGGCTGCTGTTTCTTCCTCTTCTGTTTCGTTCTCTGCCGTTTCGACCTCATCCGTTTCGGCATCTTCTTTTATTTCGCTGTCGGGTTCTTCCGTATTTTTCTTTCCGAACTCTATGGGTTTTGTCAGCTCATATTTCATTTTCGCCCAAAAGCTCTTTTTTTCTTCCGCTGCCGTTTCTTCGGCTGTTTCCTCGGCAGCA
>CANRCU010000256.1 GCA_947629215.1 uncultured Clostridia bacterium | reverse complement strand
CTTGCCTGCGCAAAAGTAAATATGAACAACCGCGTGACAAATCTTGCAAAAGTCTGCGCTGCGAAATTTTTGGGCGGCGTTGATATAAAGACCGCCGTAAGGTCGACCGAGGAGCTGGCGGCTTATCTTAAAGAAAATATCAGGACCAACGAGGATATAAACGAATACGGTCTGCGCATCGTGTCGGTGTCGGTGCTCGGCATCGTGCCAAATGCCGAAACAAGGCGCGCGCTTGAGGCTGCCACCCGTGAAGAGATACTCAAACAGCAGGACGACGCCATATATAAGCGCCGCAACAGCTCTATCGAGCAGGAACGCATCGTCCGTGAAAACGAGCTGAACACCGAAATAAAAATAGCCGAAAAGGAAAAAGAAAAAAGCGAAAAAGAAATGGAAACAAAGCAGCTTATGCAGGAAAAACAGGTGCAGCTCGATGCCGATAAATTAAAAGCAAATATCGAATATGAAAAGCAAAAGACAGAGTTTGTAAAACTCAGCGCCGAAAATGCAAAAACAAATTCCGATGCCAAAGCCTATGATATGGAAGTGCTGCTTGAAAAGTTCCGCAATATGGACGCCGAAGTGCTGAAAGCGCTGGTATTAGGCAGCGCAGACCCGAAAACGCTTATTGCGAACGCATTTATGGAGTTGAGCAAAAATGCCGACAAGATAGGCAGACTTGATATATCGCCCGAATTGCTGCAAAGCCTTGGGGTATGAAAGGGGTAAAAATATGAAGGCAAAAATAGTTATAGTAACGCGCAAAACGGCTTTGTGCGAGCTTATACGCAAATACAACACAGCCGAACAGGCAAAATTTTATATAGAACATATGGGTGCGGATTTTTCGGATTATATAGAGGAGGACAAAAACTATACGGCGACTCTTGCCGAAGTGCGCGCGGCAGCCGAAAAAAACGGAAGGGTACAGCTTGTAGACCGTGAATTTGTGCCGAATATGATATTCGGCGCGGAGGATATTGTCATTGCCCTCGGTCAAGACGGACTTGTGGCAAATATAATGAAATACCTTGACGGACAGCCGCTTATCGGCGTAAACCCCGACCCCCTGCGCTATGACGGTATGCTGCTGCCCTTTGCCCCGAAAGAAATGCATAAAATACTGCCCGAAGTCATAAAGAAAAAACGCAGCCTCCGCCGCATAACAATGGCTATGGCGACGACCCGTGACGGTCAGCGGCTTTACGGCGTTAACGATATTTTTGTGGGCAGAAAAACGCACGTTTCCGCAAGGTATGAGATAGAACTGAACGGAAAACGCGAAAATCAGTCATCAAGCGGTATCATATTTTCAACGGGGTTGGGTTCGACAGGCTGGTACAAGTCTGTGCTTACGGCAGCCGAAAAAATTGCGAAAGCCTACGGCAAGACCGATATAAAATTCAGCCCGATAGACTGCTGCTCGGATATTCTCCGTTATACGGTAAGAGAGCCGTTTCCGAGCCGTTCCACGCAGGCGGAAACAGTCTTCGGTATGCTCAAAAAGGGCGACGAGTTCAAAATAACATCGCATATGCCCGAAAACGGCGTTGTGTTTTCGGACGGAATAGAGTCGGACAATATAGAATTTAACGCAGGCACCGAAATAACTTTGAGCATAGCCGACAAAAAGGGCGCTTTGATAGTGTGAGGTGTTATTTCAGCAGCTTTGTCATAAACGTTATGTCTATATATGTATTGTTTTTGAACCCTATTTCACGGAAAGTGGTGTTTGCTATAAATCCGCAGCGTGTGTGCAGGGCAAGACTTGCCCAGTTGTTGTCGGTGACAACGGCGATAAGACAGTGATACCTGCCCTCTGCCATGGTTATAAGCGTTGTCAGCAGAGTTGTGCCTATGCCCTTGTGTCGGTGGTCGGCGCTTACGTATATAGAAACCTCGGCTGTTGAGTCATAGCCCGAATATTCGCGAAAATGCGATAAAGACGCCCAGCCTATGACTTTGCCCTGCAATTGAGCAACTATCACGGGGTAATTTTCGCGCATATGGCTCTCGAACCATTCGACCGCCTTTTCTTCGCTGCGTGGTCTGGTGTTCAGGTTGTAATTTGTATGCATTACAGCATAATTCAGTATTGCGTTTATCTCGGGTACGTCTGCGGCTTTTGCGGGACGTATGGAAATTTTGTCTTTCATATTTTTTCACCCAAAAATTTTATTTGTGATAGGGTCTGCCGTGGCTTATCATTTGGCTGCGGTAAAGCTGTTCAAGCAGTATGACGCGCATAAGCATATGCGGAAATGTCATTTTTGAAAAACTAAGGCGAAAATCGGCACGTTCAAGTATCTCTCTGCCAAGACCGAGCGAACCGCCTATAACAAAAACAAGATGACTGCCGCCGCGCATGAGCGTGTTGTCGATAAAACGGCTCAATTCAACGCTGTCAAGCTGTTTGCCGCCAATGTCGAGCGCTATGACAAAGCAGTTGTCCTTTATGCCCTTCAGCAGTTTTTTTGCCTCGCGCGATCTCAGCTGTTCTTCCTGCGCGGGGCTGAGCGTTTCGGGCGCTTTTTCGTCGTCGACTTGAAATATCTCGATATCGCAATAGGCAGACAGGCGTTTTTTATATTCGTCGATAGCCATGGCGTAAAATTTTTCTTTTATTTTGCCTACGCAGGCAACGGTTATTTTCATTTTAACACCCCTGCTGTCAGACTTTTTTTAGCCTTGCCAGCTTTGCGGGCAGTTTTTTTGTACCTACGGGAAATTCCACCGTAACGTCAAAATCCTGACCGACTTTTTCTATATTTTTTACAACGCCTATGCCAAGCTTTATATGGCGAACTCTGTCGCCGACTTCGTAATCCATGGCAACATTTTCGTTTGAGGGTCTTGTATATGTATTTATGGGCTTGTCAACGTTGGAAACATGGCGTCTTGAAGTACGTTGCTGTCTTTGCGTGCTTGCGCTGTCGCCTGCCGTTTCATAAAGCTCTTTCGGCAGCTCTTTCAGAAAATCCGAAGGTTCATTATAGTGGGTCTGCCCAAACTGCATACGGCTTTTTGAGCAAGTCATATACAGCTTTCTTTTGGCGCGTGTGATGCCCACATAACAAAGCCTGCGTTCCTCTTCCATGGCGGTGAGCGAGTCGGACTGCATTGCGCGGAAACCGGGGAAAATGCCGTTTTCACAAGCCACCATAAATACCGTGTCAAATTCAAGCCCCTTTGAACTGTGCAGCGTCATCAGCACAACGGCGTCCTCGTTTTCGTCAAGCCCGTCAACATCGGCAACAAGAGCAACTTCTTCAAGAAAACCGTCAAGCCCCGTCTGACCGCTCGGGGATACAGTGAACTCGGCTGCCTTGTTCACAAGCTCGTCAAGGTTTTCGAGCCTGCCGACGGCTTCTTCCGTACCCTCGGCAAGCAGCTCCGCACGGTAGCCGCTGTCCTCGATAATGCCTTTTATCAATTCAGCGACCGACA
>CANRCU010000255.1 GCA_947629215.1 uncultured Clostridia bacterium | reverse complement strand
GAACAATGTTTACAGCGGCTGCACGTGATCTTCTGAGGTCGCCCTTTCTGTGAGGACCGTCAAGAATCATCTGGTCGCCTGTGTAAGCATGGATAGTACACATTATACCAGACTGGATAGGTGCATACTTGTTAAGTGCGTCTGCCATAGGTGCAAGGCAGTTTGTTGTACATGATGCAGCCGAAATGATAGTATCTTCTGCCTTTAATGTTGTATGGTTTGTGTTGTAAACGATAGTAGGAAGGTCATTGCCTGCCGGAGCGGAAATTACGACCTTGCGAGCGCCTGCATTGATGTGTGCCTGAGCTTTTTCTTTAGATGTATAGAAACCTGAGCATTCCAGAACAACATCTACATTAAGTGCTTTCCAAGGGCAGTTATTTGCATCGGGGAAAGCGTAGATCTTTATTTCCTTACCGTCAACAGTGATAGAATCTTCACCTGCTTCAACAGTGTGGTCTGCGTAACGACCCTGAGATGAGTCATACTTTAAAAGGTGCGCAAGCATTTTGGGGCTTGTAAGATCGTTTATAGCAACAACTTCATAACCTTCAGCACCGAACATCTGTCTGAAAGCAAGGCGGCCGATACGACCGAAACCATTAATAGCAACTTTTACTGACATTATATAGTACCTCCTATAAATTATATTGGTTTTATAAAATTTACCTACATGGGTTATTATATCACAAAAAACAAAAATGTTAAACATTTTTTTAACAAAAAACGGTAATTTTGTCAGCTTTATGAAAGTTAAACATAACATTTATTCAAAAATGAAGCGGAGATATAAAAAATAATATAATACAATAGGCAGAGCAAATACTTATATAGCAAAATTACCTATTATAATGCAATATACCTGTAATAAAATTGTAAAAATTCACGACAAAGACAGAAAAACACCGTCTTTGGTATAAGAGCAATATCACACGGATACCGGCTTGTATATAGCCGTTCTGTGATTCGGGCTTGATTTGCCGATGAAAAAAATATATAATAGAACAAAATAAATCTTTTTGGGAGAAATATTATGTATACACTTTTAAAAACCGACGGAAGAGCAAAGAGAGGTCAGCTTGCGACCGTACACGGAACTATACAGACCCCTGTATTTATGAATGTCGGCACGGCAGCTGCAATAAAAGGCGCAGTCGATACGGAGGATCTGAGCAGGATAAAATGTCAAGTAGAGTTATCAAATACATATCATCTTCATGTTCGGCCGGGCGATAAGGTGATAAGGCAGCTTGGGGGCTTGCATAAGTTTATGGTCTGGGACAAGCCTATACTTACAGATTCGGGCGGATTTCAGGTTTTCAGCCTTACCACTTTAAGAAAAATAAAAGAAGAGGGCGTTTACTTCAATTCACATATCGACGGGCGTAAAATTTTTATGGGTCCCGAGGAAAGTATGCAGATACAATCCAATCTTGGCTCGACTATTGCAATGGCTTTTGATGAGTGTCCGCCGTCAAAGGCTGACAGACAGTATATAGAAAACTCTGTGGCAAGGACAACAAGATGGCTTCACCGCTGTGTGAAAGAGATGAAAAGGCTTAATGCTCTTGAAGATACAATAAACAGGGAACAGCTGCTTTTTGGGATAAATCAGGGGGGAACACTCAACGATGTCCGTATACAGCACGCAAAAGAGATTTCGGAACTTGAGCTTCCGGGTTATTCAATAGGCGGACTCGCCGTCGGGGAAAGTCACGAGGAAATGTATGATGTGCTTGACCATGTTGTGGAATATCTGCCGCAGAACAAGCCGACCTATCTTATGGGTGTCGGTACTCCCGCAAATATTTTGGAAGCTGTAGACCGCGGAGTTGATTTTTTTGACTGTGTATTACCTGCAAGAAACGGCAGACATGCCAATGTTTATACGAACCGAGGTAAAATCAACCTTAACAATGCCCAATATGAGCTTGACGATACTCCTATCGCACATGACTGTGACTGCCCGACTTGCAGACGCTATACAAAGGCATATATCCGACATCTTTTCAAAGCAAAAGAAATGCTTGCAATGCGGCTTTGCGTTATACATAATCTTTATTTTTTCAATAATATGATGGAGGAGATAAGAAACGCCATAGACAACGGAAATTTTGCGGCATACAAAAAAATGAGACTTGAGGGATTTATGGAACTGGACGGCAGAAAACAGAGCAGCATATCACATTGATGCACTTTTATTTATTCTGCCGATAAAGATATTGCAAAAAATACATTTTTGTGTTAAAATTTATGTAACCGAAAAGAATACATAAGCAGGGTAATTATCCCGGATACAGTATTTTGTATATAAATAAATTAAAAGGGGAAATTTTATGAATATTTTATCGGCTAAGGAAATGATTGCAGCCTATCTGAGAGAAGACGTCGGTACGGGAGATCTTTCTACCGATCTTGTTTTCGGCAAAGAACTGAGGGGTACAGGCGTTTTTCTGGCAAAAGATGACGGCATAGTTTCGGGTACGGAAATTATTGCACTTACATACAGCCTTTATACAAACGATGTTGAAGTCACGCTTTACAAGCATGACGGCGACCGTGTTTCAAAGGGTGAGAATATTGCAAAGGTGGACGGTCCCGTATGGGTATTGCTTACCTGCGAAAGAGTGATACTTAACCTTATGCAGCTTATGAGCGGTATTGCAACGGCAACACGAAAAATGGTCGACAAGCTTGACGACCCGTCGATACGTATTGTAGATACGCGTAAAACGCATCCGGGTCTGCGTATGTTTGAAAAATATGCCGTGACCTGCGGCGGGGGTTTCAATCACCGTTTTGCATTGTATGACGGAGTTATGCTGAAAGATAACCATATTGCCTTTGCGGGCGGCATAGAAAAGGCAGTTGCGCTTGTGCGGAGCCGGTTGGGGCATATGGTAAAGGTCGAGGTCGAAACGGAGACCGAAGAACAAGTGATACAGGCGGTAAAGGCAGGGGCAGACGTTATTATGTTCGATAACCGTACTCCGGAGGAAATAAAGCATTTACAAAGCCTTGTGCCAAAACATATCATAACCGAGGCATCGGGCGGCATCAATATAGACAGCATAGCGGATTTTAAAGGCTGCGGCGTTAACTGTATATCCGTAGGCGGTATTACAAACGGTGTAAAACCGTTGGATATAAGTTTTAACAGTACGGAGGGGATAAAACCATGACAAGCAGTGAAAAAATTTTTAAAATAAAGGAACAGCTTGGTGAAGACTTGCTGATACTTGCTCATCATTATCAGCGTGACGAGATAGTTAAGTATGCCGATGCAGTCGGTGATTCGCTCAAGCTGGCTCAGATAGCCGAAAAAAATAAACGCGCAAAGTATATAGTTTTTTGCGGTGTGCATTTTATGGCTGAAACGGCTGATATTCTTACAGACGCCGATCAAAAAGTGCTGCTGCCTGCGCTTGATGCAGGCTGCCCGATGGCAGATATGGCAGACAGAAAACAGACTGAAAAAGCATGGGATATTCTTGTGAAAGAATTT
>CANRCU010000254.1 GCA_947629215.1 uncultured Clostridia bacterium | reverse complement strand
TTCATAAGTTATATCCTCCTTTGCTCAGATCTCTGCCGGATCGGTTATCTTGCCCGTTATTGCCGATGCAGCCGCAACTGCGGGGCTTGCAAGATAAACTTCGCTCTCCGGGTGACCCATACGGCCTATAAAGTTTCTGTTTGTGGTCGAAAGAGCTCTTTCGCCTTTTGCAAGTATACCCATATGACCGCCGAGGCAAGGACCGCATGTAGGTGTCGAAAATGCGCAGCCTGCTTCCACAAATATCTTTGCAAGCCCTTCTTCAACACATTGCAGCCATATTTTCTGAGTACCGGGCAGTACGATAACACGAATATTCGGGGCTATCTTCTTGCCCTTCAATATACCTGCCGCTATTCTCATATCCGATATACGTCCGTTTGTACACGATCCTATAACGACCTGATCTATTTCAAGACCCTTTGCCTCGTCAATAGTCTTTGTGTTTTCGGGAAGATGAGGGAACGCAACCGTAGGACGCAATGTCGAAAGGTCGATCTCATAGACCGCATCATATTCCGCATCGTCATCGGCCTCAAAAATAACGGGTGTTTTATTTGAATGTTCTTTGACATATTCGAGAGTTTTTTCGTCAACAGGGAAAATACCGTTCTTTCCGCCTGCTTCAATAGCCATATTTGCAATTGTAAAACGGTCGTCCATAGAAAGGTATTTCAGACCGTCGCCCGCAAATTCCATAGATTTGTAAAGCGCACCGTCAACACCTATCATACCGATTATATGAAGAATTATATCCTTGCCGCTGACCCATTCCGCAGGTTTATTTTTAAGCACAAATTTCAGCGCCGACGGAACTTTGAACCATGCGACACCGCGTGCCATGCCCACTGCCATATCCGTAGAGCCTACGCCTGTTGAAAATGCGCCGACAGCTCCGTATGTACAGGTATGAGAATCCGCGCCTATTATAACATCGCCCGGCACGGTAAGACCCTGTTCGGGGAGAAGACAGTGCTCAATACCCATTTGTCCGACTTCAAAATAATTTGTCACGTCCTTGCCGTGTGCAAATTCACGAACCATTTTGCAATGCTCTGCCGATTTTATATCTTTGTTGGGTGTAAAGTGATCGGGAACGATAGCCACTTTATCTTTATCAAAAACCTTGTCAACGCCGATTTTATTAAATTCCTTAATTGCAACAGGCGTTGTAACATCGTTGCCGAGCACAAGATCAAGCTTAGCCTCTATAAGCTGACCTGCCTTAACGGACTCAAGCCCTGCGTGAGCCGCCAATATTTTTTGAGTCATTGTCATACCCATGATAAAATTCCTCCTATATGAAAATTATTGTTTACTTTCGGAAAAGACGTTGTCAAGCGCCTATGCAGACATCAAGCGTACTTGCGGACTGCATAGACATTTGACTTGCCCGTACAGACCGACCCTTTGAGGCAAAGCCGCAAAAGGTGGTCATATACGGGATAAACTGCAAAAAAGCAGCCATATATCTGTGTTTTACAGACAACGCGTCGGATCGTATGTCTGTAAGCATTTTATCGGACTACATAAAAGTCCTGAATTTTTGTTCTATATCTTTTATAAGCTTGTATTCGATAGAATCCACCAAAGCTATCCAGCTTGCCTCGATTATATCGGAGGAAACCCCGACCGTGGTCCAGCTGCTTACGCCGTCTGACGACTCTATCAGTACCCTTACCTTCGATGCCGTCGCCGAATTGCCGTCCAACACACGCACTTTAAAATCCGTTAAATGCACATCGGATAGGCTTGGGTAAAATACCTCCAAAGCCTTCCTTAACGCTTTGTCCAGTGCGTTTACGGGGCCGTTGCCTTCGGCTGCGGTTATCTCCGATTTTCCGTCCACCTTGATCTTGATAACGGCAGACGCCGTTTTATCGTCACTGTAAGACGGATGTTCGCCTATTATTTTAAAATTTTCGAGTTCAAAAAACGGTTTGTACTTGCCAAGGGTCTTTCTTATCAACAATTCAAACGCGCCGTCAGCGCCTTCAAACTGATAGCCCTCGTATTCAAGTTCTTTCAGCTTTTCTATTACCGCCGATGTTTCGGGTGAATTTTTCTCCACCGTCGGCAATATCTTCTGCATAGCGGAAAGAATAGTTGTTCTCCCTGCAACTTCACTTGTCAGGAATCGGCGCTCATTTCCAACCGTTTCGGGATCGATATGCTCAAAACTGCGGCTGTTTTTTAAAACACCGTCAATATGCATACCGCCCTTGTGTGCAAAAGCGCACTTGCCGACATACGGTTCTCTTATAGAAAGCTGCAAATTGGCTATTTCGCTCACGCACCTTGCCGTATGAGTCAATTTTGAAACATTTTCATCGGGGATACAGCTGTAACCAAGCTTGCATTGCAGGTTCGGTATCACTGTCGAAAGATTTGTGTTTCCACAGCGTTCTCCAAAACCCGTCATTACACCCTGTACATGAGTTGCCCCCGCCTGAACCGCCATAACAGAGTTAGCCACAGCCATACCGCAATCGTTATGACAGTGTACACCTACTGCTATTTCGTATTTTTCGACCACCAACTTTGTTATATCGTATATCTCCTGCGGAAAAGCTCCGCCGTTGGTATCGCACAGGCAAAGACAATCAGCCCCTGCCTGCGATGCCGCATCAAGCGTTTTCAGTGCGTATTCGTGATTATTTTTATAGCCGTCAAAAAAATGCTCGGCATCAAAAATGACATACTTGCCCTTGTCTTTTAAATAAGATATAGTATCGTATATCATTTCGAGATTCTCCTGCAAAGTCGCATTTATGATGTCCGTTACATGAAAATCCCACGATTTGCCGAATATGGCAACAGCGCTTGTGTCAACACTTAAAAGTGCCTGTAAATTGCCGTCCTCCGTCGGAGAGATGCCCCTGCGCCTTGTGCTGCCGAAAGCGGCAACAATTGTGTTTTTCAGCTTTATATCCTTGATACGTTCAAAAAACTCCAGATCCTTTGGATTCGATCCCGGATTACCCGCCTCAACATAGCCTATACCAAGCTCATCAAGCGCAAGCACAACCTTTATTTTGTCCTCAACACTAAAGGAAACACCTTCCGCCTGCGCGCCGTCCCTTAGTGTCGAGTCAAAAATCGTCACTTTACCTTTCACAATACTGTCCACCCTTTTAGTCATAGTTCACAAACAAAAGGCTGCCGCCCGTCATAAACGGAATCGGGCAGCCTTTTGGATATATATTTTTATCAGTTGTTGATAAGTTTGTCTTCGCCGTTCCAGCTGTACAGCTTACGAATATCTTCGCCGACCTTCTCAGACATATGCTCGGAAGCAAGTTTTCTCATAGCCTTGAAATGAGCCTGTCCGCCTGCCGGTGACATATCAAGAAGGAATTCTTTTGCAAATGTACCGTCCTGTATATCGGCAAGTATTTTCTTCATAGCCTTCTTTGTATCTTCGGTTATGATCTTGGGACCCGTTACATAATCGCCGTATTCCGCTGTATTTGAGATAGAATATCTCATACCTGCAAAACCGCTCTGATAGATAAGGTCAACAATGAGCTT
>CANRCU010000253.1 GCA_947629215.1 uncultured Clostridia bacterium | reverse complement strand
TTCGCTTGTGTATTTGCCTTTGAGCATTTTACGCGGCGCAAGGTTTGTTACAACGACAACTTTTTTGCCGACCATATCTTCGGGTGAATAATATTTTGCAATACCCGAAAGTATGGTGCGAGTAGAATCCCCGATTTTAACGGTTGATTTTAAAAGTTTGCTTGATCCTTCAACTTTTTCGCAGGCAAGTATTTTGCCGACTTTAAGTTCTACTTTACAAAAATCGTCTATGGTGATAAAATCGGTTTCCGGCGCTTTGTTTTCTTTTGGAGCGGAGGCTGCTTTTTCGATGATTTCGATCTTCTTTTTAAGTTCTTCAAAATCTATTCTTGCAAAAAGTATCTCGGGCTTTTCAACGACTTTGTTTCCAGATGGATAAAGACCGAATTCGTCAAGTTTATCATAACCCCTTGGTCTTGTATTGAGCTGCGCGAATATCCTTTCGGAGGTTTCGGGCATATACGGCGACAAAAGTTCGGCGCCGATTGAAATGCTTTCCGCAAGGTTATAGAGAACGGTCGCAAGCCTGTTTTTCTTTTCTTCGTCTTTAGCGAGCGCCCATGGCATTGTTTCGTCAATATATTTATTGCAGCGCTTGAAAAGAGCGAATATCTCTGTTATGGCGTCTGCAACACGAAGGCTGTCCATTTTATTTGCGACCTTATCTCTTGTTGAGGAAACAACGGCTTTAAGCTCGTCATCAACAGGTTCTTCCGCGTTTTTGTTTTCGACGATGCCACCAAAATACTTATTGCTCATCGAAACGGTACGGTTGACAAGGTTGCCGAGTACGTTGGCAAGGTCGGAATTAAGGCGTTCAGCCATAAGATCCCACGATATTACACCGTCGTTTTCAAACGGCATTTCGTGAAGAACAAAATACCTTACGGCATCTACGCCGAAAATATCCACAAGAGTATCCGCATAAAGCACATTGCCTTTGGATTTGCTCATTTTTCCGTCGCCCTGCAAAAGCCACGGATGACCGAATACCTGTTTGGGCAGCGGTTCGCCGAGCGCCATAAGTATTATCGGCCAATATATTGTATGAAAACGGATTATATCTTTTCCGATCAAATGCAGGTCAGCCGGCCACATTTTTTTGTATAAGTCGGAATTATTGCCGTCACAGTCATAGCCTATGCCCGTTATATAGTTTGAAAGCGCATCAAGCCATACATAGACAACATGTTTGTCGTCAAAATCGACGGGTATGCCCCATTTGAACGATGTTCTTGAAACACAGAGATCCTGAAGTCCCGGCAGCAAGAAGTTATTCATCATTTCGTTTTTACGCGAAACGGGCTGTATAAATTCGGGGTGTGTATTGATATGCTCGATAAGTCTGTCTGCATATTTACTTAAACGCAGAAAATAAGCTTCTTCTTTTGCGGGCGCAACTTCCCTGCCGCAGTCGGGGCATTTGCCGTCCACAAGCTGAGACTCCGTCCAGAAAGATTCACAGGGGGTACAGTATAAGCCCTCATAGGTGCTTTTGTATATATCGCCCTGTTCGTAGAGCTTTTTGAATATTTTTTGTACCTGTTTTTCGTGTTGCTCGTCGGTCGTTCTGATAAATTTATCGTATGAAGTATTCATTAGGTCCCAAAGACCTTTTATTGTACCGGATACATTATCCACAAACTGTTTTGGGGTTATGCCTGCTTCTGTTGCCTTTTCCTCGATTTTCTGACCGTGTTCGTCGGTTCCCGTCTGGAAGAACACATCATAGCCCTGTTGTCTTTTAAAACGGGCGATGCTGTCCGCAAGCACGATCTCGTAGCTGTTGCCTATATGCGGCTTGCCGGATGTATATGCAATTGCGGTCGTGATGTAATATTTTTCTTTTTTCAAAGTATTTACCTTCTTTCAAGATTTTATCGATATTATTTTCTGACGGACGTCCTTGGAGCTTCATAATAACCAAGATCCGTAAGTTTTTTGTTAACCGCCGTACCGAGAGCGGATGAGCCAAAGTCGTTGAAATATTTTCCGTCGCGGAAGTATATCTGCGGTATTACGCCTTTTTTGGCAAGAGCAATATCGTTTGCCGAAACAATGTAATCATCGTGTTTTGCCTGAGCCTCGGCACAGAGAGCATATCTGGTATTCAGAAATTTTTCGCCGAACTCGGCAGCAAGCAAGTCTTCCGTTTGCTTTATCTTGTCGGCATCGCCGATTATGGGGCTGAGTACAATATACATATCCGTTTCAAGATAATCGACCATATTTTTATAATACTGTACAAATGTTTCGGGTTCGGAAACAGACGAATCGCTACCGACGAATATGACAGTTATATCCTTGCGTCTTTCGCTCATTCCGCGCGTCACAACAATTTCGGGTTCGTAGACCATAACTTCGGTGCCGCTTTCGTTGCGGGTAAAGTAAAGTTTACCGTTTATCTTAGATATCATGCCGTCAACACCCTTTATTGTGCAAGGATTAAGACCGGCATTTTTTGAAAAATCAGGGTCTATGCGCCCGCCGATGCTGCTGTCAAGTGTTATCTCCACGGGTGTTTTGTCCTGCGGTATGATAAACGGAGTAGTTACAAGCGGTATGCCGCCTTGTCTGCCCGCTATGGTCTTGAGCGAATCGCCGGGTATGCCGACATTGTAGACCGTTCTGTCCGCAATATTGGCAATTATGCCCGCATAGGATATTGAATTATCACTGAATGCAACGGTAAAGCTGTCACCCCAGCAGGATATTGGCGTAATTTCTTTTGATGCCGATATTCTTGTTGCATCGCCCTCTGACGGATCTGCCTGCGGTTCGGTTTCGGGTTCGGCAAGCGGATCGGAAAAATCAGCGACTTCGTTGTCGTATTTGTGCGAAAATTTATAATAAGTTTCGGGTACGGACATTTCGGCAGTGTTGTCATATGTCAAAGCATATTTTATACATACAAAGACCAGAGCGACCGCAATAACAAGCATTATATACATGAATATACGGTTTTCTATGCCTGAAATATTAAATTTTTTTGCTGAGGATCTTTTGGAAAATCCCTTATTTTTTTTTATTCGGAACACTTTTTCACCAACTTATCGTATAGAACTCTATCTTTATAATATAGCATAAAATGAAAGAATTTTCAATATATTTTTTTAACGAACTCACCGCTGCCGGCAGCGGGCGTTTCGAAACAAAGCCTGTAAAGGGTCTGATCGGCTGAAAAAGCGGATAATTGCCGTTCCAATTCTGCTTTTTTGGCTTTGTCGGGGGTGCCGATTCCGGTTTTTACCGCCCTTATCATTATATTTTTTGGAGTATGTTCCATATCTATAAATTCCATTACGTTTGTTTTATAACCCATTATTTCAAGTATTTTTGCACGTATGCCGTCGGTCAGAAGCGCAGCAAAGCGTTCTTTTAATATACCGTGATCCATAATGACGGACAGGTCTTTGTTTTTTATCTGCCCGAAAAGCTCGTGTTGACAGCAGGGAACGCTCATTATGACCTTGCAGCCCCATCTTATGCCGTGATATATTGCAATATCGGTGGCGGTGTCGCAGGCGTGCAGG
>CANRCU010000252.1 GCA_947629215.1 uncultured Clostridia bacterium | reverse complement strand
AGCAAATGGGTTTACAGGCGCGGCTTATGAGCAAAGCCCTGCGCAAGCTCACTTCGGTCACGGCAAAAAGCAAGTGTATAGTTGTATTTATAAATCAGATAAGAGAAAAGATAGGTATGTACGGCAATCCCGAGGTCACAACAGGCGGCAAGGCGCTTAAATTTTACGCTTCCGTCAGGATAGAGGTGCGCAAGGCGGATAATATAAAAGAGGGCGCGGATTTTATAGGCAACCGTGTTAAGGCGAAAATAGTTAAAAACAAGGTCGCGCCGCCTTTCAAAACGACCGAATTTGATATTATCTTCGGCAAGGGCATCAGTCACGAGGGCGATGTTCTGGATATAGCGGCTGAAATGGAGATAGTGCAAAAAAGCGGCGCTTGGTATAATTACGGGCAGGAGCGTTTGGGACAGGGACGCGAAAATTCTAAGAAATATTTACGTGACAATCCCGATCTTTTGCTTGAAATAGAGAACAAAGTAAGGATAGCGAACGGTCTGGAGCCTATCGGCGGTGTTGTTGACGTTACCCCCGAGGTTGAGGAAACAGCAGAGGTTTCGGAAGAGTGATTTATATTTATCGGGGCTTTGCCCGTACCCCACAAGCCTTTTGTAAAAGGCTTGACCCAAAACTTTAAAAGAGTGCTGTTGCAATGTTGCAACAGCACTGTTGATTTAAGGTATATCAGAAGTTAATATCAGTATATTTGATTGTGTTGTTACTGTCAAATTTGCTCTGCACACCTGCGCTTGTTGTAAGCATCATATTGTCGCTTGCCTCATAAGAGGTAACTGTTATTTCGGGTCTTTCATAGATTTTCATATTTTTTATACCCCCTATAATTATTCTACCGTAAATTTGTTTACTTTAGGATTGCCGTTTGCGCCTTCAACCTTTACAGCGTATAAGTACTCTCCGTTTACGTCGCTTGCCTTTACTTCTGTGTCACCTATCATTACAGAGTTGTAAACTGTATTAGTTGTCTTTTCCTGATCACCTATTTTAACAGTAAGCTGTTCCTTATCAAGGTCTGCTGTGCTAACAGCTGCTATTATGTAACTGTCCGCACCTAAAACATAAACGCCGCCGTTTGCGGTTTTGCTAAGACCATCTGCAACTTCTTCATCTTTTGTTTCGGTTGTGATTGAGAATACATACAGTGATTGAGCTTTAGATTGAGTTTCAGGTATGTTTGTCTTTGGAGCATATATGTAAGCCGTGCCATCAGCAGTCAAGGTATATGATATTTCTTCCAATTTAGCTTTATTGTCAACAGTATTTATCAAAGTGGTAGTGTTTCCATTTTCTTGGATTCTTGTAGAGAAAGGTACTTCGTTTCCTTTTATTACTATTGAAATTTTATCACCTTGTTTACCTGTAAACTTAATAATATTTTTCCCGCTTTTTTGTATATCGCTATCGTTTATTGTATTCAGTTTATATGAATAAGAGTATTCAACATTGTTGAAAGATTTATCAACTTCGGTATGTTTTTCATTGAAGTTTACTTCCAATACTCCCGTTTCCAGTGTAAAATCTGTGGCGCTATCTTTAAATGCACCTGCAGCTGCGATAGTTTCATCTTCATCCAGTTTATAAGTAGTTGTTTTTGCAAAAGCAGCTACGCTGCTTAAAGCCATAGTTACAGCCACAACAGCGGTAGCCGCAACAGTTTTAAAAATTGTTTTCTTCATAATTGTCCTCCTTTAAAAATTTCTTACAAAATATAATTTGCAAATTACAATCGGTAAATTTATACAGCTGCCGATAGCTGTTATTGCCCCCTTTCTTATGGTGTCGGATACAACACGTTTTGTTCTGCAGAAACAAAAGATGTTCATTCCGCATATATCAAGCCCTAAGGGCATGGTATAACAAAGTCAAAAACAGTTTAATAAAGTATACTATAATATTATTTTACTTTTAGTTTATCACTTCTGCTTTAAAATGTCAATATAAGGCTGCAAATTAAAAATAATTTTGTTAAATATATATAAAAATTATTTGTCAAAAAGTTGACCGAAACGAAATTTATCAATATATCAATAAAGTATATATTAATAAACACAAAGAAAAGTCGTTTTATAAACGGCGTAAAAAAATTAAATTCACTTGTTGATTTAATTGCTTGAATATGATATAATTATCTCATATTTATCAAATTATCCCAATAACTAAAAAATTCGCGCAAAGGACATAAAATGCTTATTGTATATTATGAACTGATGATAAATGCCGTTGCTTTTGCGGCATATGGCATAGACAAATACCGCGCCCAAAAGAACAGATACCGCATACCCGAAGCGACCTTGATAGGGCTTGCCGTTATAGGCGGCGCTCTTGGCGCATTGTTCGGTATGAAAATTTTTCACCACAAAACGCTCAAACCGAAATTTTTGGCGGTGCCGATATTGCTTGGCATACAAATTTTGTTGGCAGGCTTTTGTTTGTACAGCAATCTGCACATTGTTGTTACAAATTATGAATACCGTGACGAAAATTACACGGGCGATGGGTTGAGGATAGTGCAGATATCCGACTTACATAATCAATTTTTCGGCATAAAACAAGAGTATCTGCTCGGTAAGATACGCGCGCTTGGACCCGATATTATAGCCGTTACGGGCGATGTTGTGGATTCAAGACATACAAATTATTATCTTGCTTTGCAATTTTTCAAAGGAGCGTCCGAAATAGCGCCCGTCTACTATGTAAAGGGCAACCATGAATTGCTGCTAAAAAGTGACGAGCGTGACCGCTTTTTTAAAGAATTGGACGAGTTGGGCGTTATCAGACAATGGGGCGTGACCGAAACAATGGGCATAAGGCTCATAGGTCTGGACGACGACCAAACGGAGGATGACACCCTTAGTAAATATACCGACGGCGAAAGCGGAATGACGGAGATATTGCTTTCGCACAAACCCGAATATTACAATAAATATAAAGAGTCGGGTGTGGGGCTTGTGCTTGTCGGGCATATGCACGGCGGGCAGATAATAATACCCGGTATGGGCGGTCTGCTTTCGCCCGATGTGGAGTTTTTCCCCGAATTTTACGAGGGTATGCATAAAATAGGCAATACCGAAATGATAATCAGCCGTGGTTTGGGCAACAGTGTTATACCGCTCAGGATAAACGATCAGCCCGAAATAGTAACGGTGGATATAAAGAAAAAATAAAAAGGAGATGTTGGGAATGTTACTTGTGAATACCGATTATATCAGCGGAAAAGAGCTTAAAATGCTTGGCATGGTAAGCGGCGCCGTTGTTAAAAAAACTACCTCGGAATTTGGCGGTCAGAGCCGAAGTCTGAAAGCTATCAACGGTAATCCGATGGACGAAAAGAAGAAAAAAGACGAGGAAATAAACGACGTAAGGAACGAAGCGTCCATTAAAATGGTAAAAGCCGCTCAGAAACAGGGCGCTGACGCAATAATCAACATAAGATATACGGCGGCTGCTATATCGTCGGACAGTTACGAAGTTATGATGTACGGAACGGCGGTAAAGTTTGTAAGATAATAAACGCCGCAAATGTAAAAAGCCGTTCGGAGCTTTGAAATAAAACAAGGCTGCGGAGG